>JAMWDA010000032.1:994-12286 GCA_023818995.1 Candidatus Omnitrophota bacterium | reverse complement strand
AAGAGCATATAAGCAGTTAATTTTACAATGGTTAAATTATATGAAACATCTAAGTAAAAATTATCCCTATCTTTTTTCTTTAGCTATTAGAACAAATCCATTCGATGCTAATCCCTCAGTAGAAGTAAAGTAATTTCTTTCATAAAATAAATTTGGATACAATTTCATTTCGATGATAAATATAAATATAAATATAAATATAATCCTAATAAAATTTGCGTGCTTATAATTTTTTATCATCGCCTCTTGAAAATATATCTTTAAATATGTTATATATTATTAAATTTAGTAAACGTTTTCAATTTTAAAAATATGCTTATTAAAAAGGAAGAAATTATAGAATTTAATGAATTAACTGCCGGGATACTTCACGAACTAATTAATCCTTTAGATGGGATTATTCGTTATACAAACTTATCTTTAGATTATTTAGAAGAGAATAATCCTTTGAAGGAATATCTTTTAGAAATTAAAAGCGGACTAAATCGTATAACCAAAACTTTAAGATATTTTTCCATCGCTTATCACAATTCTATTACGGATAGGTTTGTAGATATAAATAAAACTATAGAAGATACAATTACGATGATGGGAAATTACTTTTTATTGGATAACATAGAAATAAGAAAAATATTTACCCGTGGTTTACCTTTAATTCCTGATTTAGGGATAAGATTGGTTTTCTCTAATATATTGAAAAACTCTATAGATGCTTTGGGTTTAAGAGGAGGAGTTATAGAAATTCATACAGAAAAGAATAAAGAAACAATTAAAATATCTTTTAGCGATAATGGTTCAGGGATAACCTCTGATATAAAAGATAAGATTTTTGAACCATTTTTTACTACCAAAAGCAAAGATAAAGGCTCAGGCTTAGGATTAGCCATATGTAAGAGAATTGTGGATAAATACGGTGGTAGGCTTACAGTAGAGAGTGAAGAGAATAAAGGTGCTATATTTACTATTTATTTACCCCTCTTCTTAGAAACTCCAGTTTCTACCGTATAAAATAAAGATTGAAAAACTTGACATTTTTATATTTAGGGTGTTATACTTTTAAAAGAGGATGTAAACTTTTTCAACTATAAATAAAATGATAGAGGAAAAAAGAAAAAGATTAAGAATAAATATAGCTTTCCCTGTGGAATGTAGTTATAGCAAGACAATATCTTTCTTTACTACCAGTAAAGATTTAAGTTTAGATGGTATAAAAATTCTTTGTGGTAACCCTTTAGATAAAGGTAAAAAATTAAAACTGAATATTAACTTAATCAGCGATAATATTACAGCTTTAGCTCAAGTAGTTTGGTGTAATAAACTTTCCTCTCCTGACAGATATTACGCTGGATTGCAATTTTTAGAGGTTCCTAGCGAAAGCAAAAATCAGCTTTCCCAATTCTTATCTCAGATTTACAACGCTTAAGATATTAAGAATTGTGTTCTTCTTTGCAATTGTTTTTTTTAATTTCTATTACACCAAAAGAAACTTTTGGGTCAGAAGAGTTTAGGGTAACATGTTTCAGTAAAGCTTCAGCTACTATATCAGCAGTTAAGTACTTATCGGAATTACTAACAATTTTAAAAATTTTCTCTACCAATTTTAACCTCCTTTAAGAAGCGTGCATAAAATAAAAAACAACTCCTTTAAATGAGTTGTCTACCTGATATTTTAAAATGTATATCACCTCCCGTGGCTTTATTTATAAGTAAAAAATTATACTATATTAATAAAATATGTCAAATATTTTTATCTGACAATGTTATTTGATACTACCTATTTATAGTTTTTGTATTAATTTGATATAGAAGAATAGATACTATTAGGATGGTTATTATAGAAATTATTTGGGAGGTAGAAAATATCCCAATACCACCTCTATAGTCTCCTCTAAAGAATTCTATGAAGAATCTAAATATGCTATAAAGTGTAAGATAAACTATTGTAATTTGGCCATTAAATTTTTTTTTCTTTTTAGAATATTGTAGAATAAAAAAAATGATTAAGAGAGAAAATGCTTCTATGAGTTGCGTAGGAATTACTTTTGTACCCAATAGTCCTGCAGGACTATTAGGAGGGAATTTTATTCCTATCCAAGAGTTAGTAGGTTTACCGTAACAGCATCCATAGGAGAAACAACCCAATCTACCAAAAAAGTGACCGAGTGGTAGATAAAAAGCGAGTATATCAGTTATTTTTAAAAAATGCAATTTAAACTTTTTAACAAGAAACCATAGGGCAGAAATGCCACTTATGAGCCCACCGTAAAATACAAACCCACTCCGACTAAAGATAAAGCTTAAAGGTTCTTCTAAAAATAATCGCCATTCTAAGACAATATAGAGTAGTCTAGCTCCTAGAAACCCAAAGATAATTGCCCAGAAAAATATATGAGAAAATACCTCTTTATCAATTTTCTCTTTTGCTGCTTCCTTTAAGCATAACCAATATGTGATTATTACTCCTAAGAATACAAGTACTCCATAAGTATAGATAGTTATGGGACCGGCTTTGAAAAGTATAGGATGCATATTTTATATTTGTTTCTTCTTTACCGCAGCAATAGGTGAAGTGGATTTCTTAATTTTATCGTATTTTTATTTAATCTTTCTCTTACTCTCCTAAGATTATATTAATTGGACCATCTATTTCCAAAATTATATCCATGTGTTCTCCAAATTCACCTTTCTCCACCTTTACCTCTTTAGATTTTAACACCATAATAAAATTTTCAAAATATTTTTTTGCCTCCTCTTTAATCATTGCTCTTTCAAAGGAAGGGCGTCTACCTTTATCTATATTAGCACATAAACTAAAATTAGGTATACAAAGAATACTTCCCTCTATATCTTTAAGAGAGTATGTTAATTTATTATCTTCATTTTCAAAGATTCTTAAATTGACTATTTTTTCCGCCATCTGGATAATGGTATTGGAGTTATCTCCCTTTTCTAAACCAAGGAAAATAACTACTCCTTTACCAATAGAAGCAATTATTCTTTCTTTTACTTTTACATTAGCTTTATTTACTCTTATTACTAATGCTTTCATTTAATAGAATTACCCTAAGCGGAGAAATATTTTCCCTGATAACTCCTCCTTTTATTAAATTCTTGTTCAATGATTTGTAAAACTTTCTGTTTATTGTTTATCCATAAAGGGGCAATAAGAAAATTCTTATCTACATCGGAGACCAATCTTAAAACTACCCAGTTAGAGGGAATAATCTCTAAAAATTTAATCAAAATGTCCACGTAATCTTCACAGGATAAAACTTTTATATTACTATCTTTATACATCGTTTCTAATGTTGAACCTTTTACTATATGTAAACAATGGAATTTTATTCCCCAGAGATGCATTTGAGAAATAACTTTTGCCGTATTGAGCATATCTTTTTTATTTTCCCCCGGTAAGCCTAAAATGATATGAACACCAATTTTTATATCTTTGTATTTGTTAGTTAATTCCACTGTCCTTTGGAAATCAGAAAAGGTGTGATTTCTATTGATTAGTTTTAGAGTGGTATCGTTAGCACTCTGTAAACCATACTCTATGTATACTTCGTAATCTTTAGTGAAACTTTGGATAAGTTTAAGTTTGGTTTCATCTATGCAATCGGGTCTGGTGGATATAGCTAAACCAACGATATCATCAAATTTTTTTATAATTTTGTAAGTACTTTCTAAAAATTCTATACTCCCATAGGTATTAGAAAAACTTTGGAAATAAGCAATGAACTTTTTAGCTTTAAATCGTCTATAAGCATAGTTTTTTGCTTCGGTTATCTGTTCTTCCAAAGAAAAATTTTTATTAACAAAATGACTGAAAGCTTTATTGTTACAAAAGATACAACCATCTCTACTCAGTGTACCATCAATATTAGGGCAACTAAATCCCGCATTTAAACTTAACCGATGCACACGATTTTTAAATTTTTCCTTGAGATACTGATTGAACGAATAATAGTATTTACTAACCATTTATCTTTTGCTATATATACATCCACAGTAATTCTGATGGTAAACTTTGTATCTTTGGGAGAGTTCCTGCGTGCGTTTAAAACCATTATCCTTTTTAAAATCTATCTGTAAGAAATGTTTTTCACTTATATTTTTACCAATATCAAAGATAACTCTGCTATTTTTATGAGGACTAATAGTTAACGTAGTAGTAAAATAATCAAATTTTAGAGTTTGACAAAGCTTAAAAGTTTCTTGTAAACGTATTTTATAACAAATTTCACAGCGTATACCCCCCTCTGGTTCATCCTTATAGGTTTGGCATAGATTGTGCCAAAGGACAGGCACGTATTCTCCCTCTATTATATTTATCTGATAAATATCACCTACTATTTTTAGCACATCTTTTCGTTTCTCATATTCTTGGTAAGGATGAATGTTGGGATTAAAGAAAAATCCTTCCACATAAAAATCTTTTGATTTCAGTTTCTCAATACAGCCAAAAGCACACACTCCACAGCATATATGTAATAGCACTTTCTTCATAATTTATTTTTTTTAGTAATTTTTACAAAATCTTCGTAAGCTTTTTTAGGATCGTCCGATTTTAGTATAGCACTACCTACACATATATAATCTATATTTAAATTAACTATATCTTTTATATTATCCAATTTTATTCCTCCATCTATACCAATCTTAACCCCAGGATAGGATTTTTTAAATTCTTTGATTTTATCAATAACTGAGGTTATAAATTTAGCTCCATAGAAGCCAGGATTTACCGAAAGGAATAATATTTCATCTACTTTATAGACAAGAGAGGCAAATTCCTCATTTTTTGTCTCAGGATTTACCGCTAATCCTACACTTAAACCAGCTTGGCGTATACAATTGATAATTTTTTCTTTATCTTGGTTCACTTCATAATGAAAGATTATTCTTTGTGAGCCAAAGTTTTTAAAGCATTCTATCCAATCCAAAGGATTATTGACCATAAGGTGTGCTTCTGAGTTGCCTTTGTAATAAATTTCTTTTAGTTCTTCCCTACCGATGCTTTGGGAAGGAACAAATTGCCCATCCATAATATCTATCTGCACGTAATTGGTAAAATTACTACATAAATTTAGCATCCTATTTAACTCTTCTTTTTGGTTAGTAAGTATAGCGGGAATAATCATTATTTATGGCTTTAAGAAAAATTCTTTTAATAGGGATGATATGTCTTTATTTATAACATAACTTTCCGTGCGCCAGAAGTTAACTATTTCCCCTTTTTCTTTTTTCCAACAAGATAAATAGTTTTCCCACCCAAAGATAGGGCCTTCTCTTCTTACATATTTAGGATTATATAGGTATTGATATATGCCATCGGGGAATACGCCTAAAGGTATACTCTTATATGTCCAGTATGTATAAGAAAAAGAAAATTCTTCAAATACTTCTAAGATATCGCGTAAATAATCAACCTCTCCCCAAGCGTTACCACGATAATTTACCCCAAACTCACCGACAAATATTTCTACTTTTTTTCGCTTACTAAAAGAGTAATATTTGTCCAAATAGCGAAAGATTTGCGATTTGTCCCAAAATTTCCCATCTATTTTGCCGGGGTAACGATATTGGTTGATAAAATTAAATGTAAAATTTAATGGTTGATAAGTATGTATACTTATAGCTATTTTTTCTCCTAAAATGTCTTGAAGGAATTCAATCTCTTGAGCCCAAATGTTTCCTTCTAAAAAAATAAATTTTTCCTTATCAATATCTCTTATAGTTTTAATAATTTCCCTATAAAGTTCTTTTAAGATACCTAATTTACTTTTTTCTATTACCGGTTCGTTTAATAAATCGTATCCATAGATAGTTTCTTCACCTTTATATCTTTTGGCAATTGTTTCCCAGAGTTTATTAACCCTTTTTCTTAAATTGGTGCTTTCCCAAAGATAAGCTTTCCCCCAACTATCAGAGTGCCAGTCGCAATTTTGTCCTCCTTGGGCAGCGTGTAAATCAAGAATGATTTTAATTTTATAACTTTTTGCCCAAGAAATAGCTCTATCTAAATAGAGGAAACAGTCCTCTTCGTATTTAAAAGGTTTATTTTCTAAGATACGATAGTTAAATGGTAGCCTTACGCAATTTGCTCCTAATTGAGATATTCGATGAAAGTCTTCTTTTTGAATAAAATTATCCCTATACAATTTTTCAAAATTTTTAAGTTCGCTATCTCCATAGATATTTTTTAATCTTTTCTTGAATAAGTGTTCAGCTATATTTCTTCCTCCTAATATATAACCTTCCATTAATAACCATCCGCCTAAATTTACACCTTTTATTCTCATTTTAATTAACTTATCGGTGACTAATTACGTTTATTTTTTTACAATATTTATTCACATAGCAGGTGCTACATAAGGGGCGAAGAGGTAAACATATATTTTGTCCAAAAGCAACGAGTAATGTATTAAGCTTAATCCACCAATTTTTAGGAATAATTTTTTTTAAATTATCTTCCGTAGATTTAGGAGTTTTTGTTTTAACCCAACCTAAACGATTAGATATTCTATGTACATGAGTATCTACGCATATAGCGGGTATTCCATAACCTAACCCTAACACTAAATTAGCTGTTTTCCTTCCTACCCCTTTAAATTCAAGGAGGCTATTTTCATTATTAGGGACAACTCCTTTATATCTTTTGATTAATTGAATAGCTAAATTATTAAGGTCTTTAGCCTTTTTTCTGTAGAAACCCACAGGATATATTAGCTTTTCAATCTGTTTAGGTTTCAATTTAGCTAAATCAAAAGGATTTTTTACTACTTTAAATAAACGTAAAGAAGCCTCTTGGGTAACTTTGTCCTTAGTGCGAAGACTCAATATGCAGGAGACTAAAACTCTAAAAGGGTTATGGTGTTTACGGAAATCTTTTGTTACCCAAGGGATATTGAAAGTTTTAACTTGTTTTTCTATTAGTTTTAATATATTAGTATCTATCATCGAAATTATTTATAACAATTATACCATATAACAAAAAAGAAAAAACTACCTTAATAAAAAAAAGATGGTAGAATAAAAATCAAATAAATTATGGAAAACTTAGCATTATCTATAGTTATCCCCTCTTTAAATGAAGAAAAATATTTACCTCAACTTATTCAATCTTTAATTAACCAAAAAGGTTTAGAGTTACAGGTCATTGTTGTTGATGGTTCTTCTTGGGATAATACTGTTTCAAAAGTTAAGGAGACATTTAATAATAACTCTAATCCCAATATTTATTTAGAGGTATATACGGTTAATAAGAGAAATGTTAGTTTTCAACGCAATTTTGGGGCAAAGAAAGCAAAGTGCCTCTATTTAGCATTTATGGATGCTGATACTCTTATTAAAGAAGAAGATACTCTCTATAATATTTTAGAGAGATTTATAAAGATGAATTTGGTAGTTTGTTCTTGTAGATTTAGACCTATAGAAGGTGGGTTATTAGCAAATTTTATATATAGTTTTCTCTATATATTTCAAAAAGCTATAGCAAAATTTAACCCTTTCGTTGCTGGTATATTTATTTTGACTAAGAAAGATATCTTTGAAAAAGTAGGTGGTTTTGATGAGGAAATTTTGGTAAACGAAGATGCCGAATTATGTAATCGTATTAAAAGTTTAGGTAAATTAGCTATTTTAAATTATTTTATTTATACATCCAATCGGAGATTCCAAAAACAAGGATATATTTACAGTATTTATCAATATATAAAAATATTTGTTTATACTATTTTAAAGAAGAAGATTAAGAAAAACTATTTTCATTATTTTGAGAAAGATATTTTAGAGAAAAGAAAGAATATATTTTTAGGACGTTTATTCTTCGCTATAGGAACATTTTTTTTGTTGATAAACCTTATAAATTTCCAAGGTATATTTTCCTATATTAATACTATATTTTATCTTTTACTTCTTATCAATACATACTTTTCTATAGTTTTTTGTAAGAATAATTACCCCGTATATGATAATATAGAGAAATTATTAGATAGTTTGTTGTTAGTAATTTACATCGCTACTACCTTTTTCTTAGATAACCCTTTGAAGTTTTATTCAACGATAAGTTTGCTCTTTTTATTTGCCATATTGAAATATATAAATATGGGCAGGTACTATACTCTTAGGGGGTTCTTAATTAGAAAAATTAGAGTTGATTCTATGGGATTTTTGTTTTTCACTATATTGAGTTTAATTATGTTTTTAATTCCTTCCGCCCAACTTTTATTAACTTTTTTTGCTCTCTTTTCTTTCTTTGTAGCGAACATTTACTTTATAATTTTAACTCCTTTATATAAACTTTGATTTAATTTTATATCCACATAGGTAATCTTTCTTCCAATGAGAGTTTAGAATTTTTCTTATCTCCACACAATAAAATTTTTCTCCTTTTACTGTTTCTCTTAAGCCAAAGCGTTTTTCATATATTTCGCAATGGTATTTACCTTCTTCATTTAGTTTAAGATGTTTACAAGGATCCTCGTATGCTCCACAACAAGCGCCACATCGTCTGCACAAGTTTTCGTATTCTTTTTTCTTTTCTTCAAGGTATTTTTCGTAATCCATAGATAGTCGAATTTAACAATAAGTTCCACTTAATTTCTATATTTTCATAGTTATTGTTTTCTGCTTAGAGTTTGTTTTTAATTATATCAAAAAAATTAAAAAAATAATTTTTTTTCTTGCAAAATATAAATTTTTTGTTTTAATATTAATTGATTAAATGAATTATTTTATGATTTTAGTAAAGATTTTTTTATTAAGAGGAATAATTAGGGGGGATGGGAAAGGAATTTTGTGCCACTAATGGACATATAAAATATGCGGGGGTGCACCTCGTAATTGAACTGTGGGAAGCTTGTAATTTAACATCTCTACCTAAAATCCGTAAAATTTTAAAAGATTCCGTTAAAGCCTGCCAAGCCACTCTTCTTAAAATTGACCTACATAAATTTTCTCCCTCGGGAGGAATTTCAGGAATAGCTATAATTCAAGAATCGCATATAAGTATCCATACTTGGCCGGAATACCATTACGGCGCTTTAGATATTTTTGTTTGTGGAGAAGTTAACCCCTATAAAGCTATACCGGTGATAAAGAAAGGATTTAAACCAAAAAGAATGCAAATAGCGGAAATGAAGAGAGGTATATTCTAATGTGGTATTACGAAAAACTATTTTCTGATGTAAAGTTGGGTTTGGAAGGTAAGATTATCTATAAAAAGAAATCACCCTACCAGAATATAGTGATATACCAAACACCTCTTTTAGGTCGTATTCTTTTTTTAGACGATACTATTCAAACTACGGAGAAAGATAATTTCGTTTATCATGAAATGCTCACTCACCCTTTACTTCTTAGTCACCCCTCTCCTAATAAAATTCTTGTAATCGGTGCAGGGGATGGTGGGGTGTTAAGGGAAGTTTTAAAGCATGATGTAGAAAAAGTATATCTGGTAGAGATAGATAGAGAGGTGATAGAAGTTTCTAAAAAATATCTTAAATCTATATGTGGCAACTCTTTTAACGATAAGAGAGCAGAAATAATAATAGAGGATGGAGCAAAGTTTGTCCAAAATAAAGAGGAGAATTTTGATATTGTTATCGTTGATTCTCCTGATCCAATGGGAGTAGCTAAGGTTCTATTTTCGCAGAAGTTTTATCAGGATATATTTTCCCTATTGAACGAGGATGGGATGATGATTAGACAGACAGGTTCTAGTATCTTACAACCAAAAGAGTTAAGAGAAAATTACAATCGTCTAAAGAGAATATTCCCTAAGGTTATTCCTATGGTGGCAGCCTGTCCTACTTATATAATTGGGTTCTTTACTTTTCTAATAGCCTGTAAGGGTAGAACCCCTATTGATATTTCTTCCCAAGATTTGAATAGAAAGTACGAGGAGAAGAAATTGAGGACAAAGTATTATAATCCCGAGATACATTTTGCAAGTTTCTCTTTGCCTAATTATATAAAAGGAGGTATAGAAGAATGAAAAGGGAGATTTACGGGTACGAGTTGATTATGGATTTATACGATTGTGATGAGGAAGTTATTACATCTAAGAAAAAACTTCAAGAATATGTAGATAAACTCTGTAAATTGATAAAGATGAAGAAATTTGGTAAAACACTTCTTCCTTATTTCGGCGAAAATGCCGCTTACACCAAAGGGTATTCTTTGGTTCAACTAATAGAGACCAGTTCCATCACCGGGCATTTTTCCGATTTATGGAAGACAGCTTATATAAATATATTTTCTTGTAAGAAGTATGACCATACGGTAGCGAAGAAATTTACTCAGCAGTTTTTTAAAGCCAAAAAGATTAAGTTCCGTTTTATCATCCGTTAAACCTACCATTTTGTTAGAACAATTTGAGCGTAAAGTTAATTTTTATTATTGACAAATGATACTTATATTATATCATTATAGGTGTTATGAAACTTATAACACGTAATATAGATTATGCGGTAAGGGCTCTTTTATATATTGCTCGTTCTAAAAAAGAGGTAATCTCTGTGTCCGAATTGGTGGAAGAGTTAAATTTACCTAAGCCATTTTTGCGTAGGCTTCTACAGACTTTGCATAAGAGAAAGGTGCTCAAAGCTTATAAAGGATACGGAGGAGGGTTTAGTTTAGCTTTATCTCCTCGTAAGATATACCTCGGCGAACTTATAAGAATATTTAAGGGGAATATAAAATTAAATGAATGTATATTTAAAAGAAAACTTTGTCCTAACAGAAATAATTGCCCTTTAAGAAGAAAAATAAAAGAGATTGAAAATTACGCAATTTCTAAATTGGAGTCTACAACTATATCTTCTTTATTGGATTGAAAATTTTAGGAGGTGAAAGATGTTTTGTTATCAATGTTCTCAAACTATAGCCGGCGGTTGTCAAGTTATTGGTGTTTGTGGTAAAGATGAAGATTTAGCAAGTCTACAGGATATGCTCATTTTTGGACTAAAAGGAATTTGTGCATACAATTATCATGCTAAACGCTTAGGGTTTTCCGATCCGGAGATAGACTATTTTGTTAGCGAAGGATTATTTTCTACGCTTACTAATGTTAATTTTGATGCAGATAGATTTATTGAATATATATTAGCTTGCGGTAAAATTAATATAAAGGTAATGGAGCTTTTGGATAAAGCACATATTAACCGTTTTGGTATACCTCAGCCCACAGAAGTTTTTACAGGGACAAAGGAAGGTTATGGCATAGTGGTTACTGGGCATGACTTTTTAGACCTCTATGAGTTACTTAAGCAAACAGAAGGTAAAGGAGTA
>JAMWDA010000032.1:0-984 GCA_023818995.1 Candidatus Omnitrophota bacterium | reverse complement strand
ATGGATATCCTGAACTTAAGAAATTTTCTCATCTTGTAGGTAATTGGGGTGGAGCCTGGCATAAGCAGAAAGAAGAATTTGAAAATTTCCCCGGAGCTATTTTAGCTACAACAAATTGTGTGCTTATTCCTAAGGATTCCTATAGCGATAGATTATTTACTTGTAGTGTTGCTGGTATAAGAGGAGTTAAGCATATTAGAGGATTAGATTTCTCTCCCCTAATTGATAAGGCTATTTCTTTACCAAAATTAACAAATAAGGAAGGTAGACACATACTCGCTGGTTTTCATCACAGTAAGATTTTAGAATTAAGCCATAAGATAATTTCTCTTATCAAAGATGGTAGGCTTAGACACATATTTCTTGTAGGTGGTTGCGATACTCCCGGTAAAAGAGGTGATTATTACCGAAGATTTGCTCAAATTATCCCT
This sequence comes from Candidatus Omnitrophota bacterium, assembly GCA_023818995.1. Taxonomy (GTDB): domain Bacteria; phylum Omnitrophota; class Gorgyraeia; order Duberdicusellales; family 4484-171; genus JAMWBQ01. Next base: position 553 of record JAMWDA010000032.1, on the reverse strand, counting down.
CAAGATTGTTTAATTGTTACCTTAGCTTGCGGTAAATACAGGTTTAACGATTTAGATTTTGGGGATATAGATGGTATCCCACGATTGATAGATTTAGGACAATGTAACAACGCTTACTCCGCTATTGTAATAGTAAAGAGTTTATCTGAGGCGTTGAGTATCGATATAAATAACTTGCCCGTATCTCTTGTTCTTACTTGGTTTGAACAGAAAGCAGTAGCTATTCTCTTCTCTCTTTTATCGTTGAATATAAAAGGAATATATTTAGGACCTCTATCCCCAGAGTTTATTTCCAAAGGTATATTTAATGTCTTGAAGGATAAATTTAATATAAAACTTATAAGCACTCCTGAGAGTGATATTAAGACTATATTGAATGGTAAAAGATAGTTTCCATAAGATAAAATTATTGCAAAGGATTAGGAGAACACCTACGGTAGAAAGTTTTAGGTTTACTTCTGATGATAAGATAAAATTTTCTTCCGGCCAATTTCTAAAGATTATTTTTGATGAAGAAAATGGAGTAGTAAGATTATTGTTTAAAAATAAATAA
>JAMWDA010000031.1 GCA_023818995.1 Candidatus Omnitrophota bacterium | reverse complement strand
ATTATTGTTTCTTTACGGGTAAGGAAATTAAATGCCACTATTTTCAAAGAATGTTTTAAATCATAGAAAGTTTTGTCTCCGAAAATAGAATGGAGAATAATTTCTAATCTCTTCGCTTTAAATAATCCTCTACGAGGTAAAGATAAACCGGATATGGGTAGAAAAACAATCTTCTTACAGAACATTTCAACTATTTCTTTTATATCCTTAGTGTTATATCCTAAAGCCCATAGACTAGCGATAAATGAACCCATACTAGAACCGCAAACCATATCTATAGGTATACCGTATTCTTCAAGTATCTCCAAAACTCCAATATGTACAAAACCATATGCTCCCCCACTACCTAAAACTAAACCAACCCTCTTTTCTCCTAAATCACGCGATATTCTCCTCACCACCATTAAATAAGCATCTTTTTCTTTAGGCAACGTTCCGTAAACAAATTGAGGATTAATATTAACTATATTTTTATAATCAATACGTTCATCTATAATTAACTTGATTTTATCTAGCGAGGACTTCAAACCTTGGTTTATATAAGTAAATAAAGGTCCTAAATTCTCTTTATCTCCGCTTACAATAATTATATGTAATTGATTAACTATATCTAACAATCTTATAAAATCATTGCTCAACTGAAAATTAACTAAAAATAATATAAAATGATAATTTTCTGAAAGTAAATCAGCAATATTACTAAAAGTATCATTAAGAGATTCTTCTATATTCAACAATAGATAACATATCCCATCCTCTTCAAATATAAAACTTAACAACTTATCTTCTGACAAATCTGTATTCAAACTTGTATATTTAAATTTTTTATTTAACTCTTTAGGAATCAAAAAATCCTTTTTCTTAGCTAACTCCACTATTATAATTCTCTTTGAAGTTTCGTTCAGCAAAGCTCGCGATAGGTGCTTAGTGTAATTTAACCCTGAATAAAATTTGTCTATACTAAAAATCCCTAAACTCAAAGAGCGAAATATTTTCTTGGGTGAATTTATACTCTTTTTTACTCTTTTGGAAAGTATCTGGGAAAAATCTAAAGCTAACTGCGGAGATTTTTTAAGAAAAGACTTAAATCTACTCTTCTCAATCTTTAAAACCAACGAATCCTCAAAGGCGGTAGTAGTTACAGAATGTGGTTCATCGGTAAAAACAGAAATCATTCCAAAGGAAGTTCCCTTTTTTATAATATCTATATCCTTATCTTTCCCCTCATATTTAGAAGTAATACGCACTCTACCTTTGAGGAGAAGATAAAAGTAATCAGGAGGAGCTCCTTCCTTATAAATAATTTCTCCCTTTTTATACTCTACTATTTCAATGATCTTAATAAGCTTTTTTCTCTCATTTTTTTTAAGCTTACTAAAAGGATAAAACCATATATTAACTTCTTCAGATCTCAATGGCATTTCTCTCACATATGTTCTTATAACTAAGAGCAAATGGCTTAATATGTCTAACAAAAGTTCTTCTATCAACCTCTATTAATCCAAATTTATGTTTATATCCTTCATCCCACTCAAAATTATCTAACAATGACCACCAAAAATATCCTTTCACATTAACACCTTCATTTAAAGCTTTAGCTAAACTTCTAATATGAGCGTAAAGAAAACGAAAGTAATCATCATTATTTAACTCTGATGTGCCGTTTTCTGTAATAATTATAGGTAATTTATACCTTTTTAGTTTAATCAATATTTCATATAAACCTTCAGGGAAAATAAACCATCCTAAAGTATTTTTCCAACCTTTATGATGAGGAAGATTACAATCTTTGCCAAACAAAAAATTACCAAAACTTACGTACTCTTTGCAGTAATAATTCAATCCTATAAAATCCAACAATTTCTGATTACAAAAAAAATTCATAAGGGAAAAATTAAACACCCTATCTCTAAGAAAAGCTAAAAAATTATTTTGACCAAAGTTGAAATAGTAACAAGGGGAAAAAATTCTCATATGCTTTGTTAATGAAACCAAACATAAATCCTCTCCATATATCCTCTTTATCTCTCTATAAGCTAAACTATGCGCATTCAAAATATTCTTTAATGCTTTTAATCCTAAAGATAAAGATTTATATCCCGGTGGCCATCTTCCAATCAAGAAACCATTATAGATATATACTAATGGCTCGTTAAATGTAAACCAAATATCTGCATAACTCTTTAAATCTTTAACCACTTTAACTACATATTTCATAAAACAATCTACGGAATGCGGATTAACCCATCCCCCTTCTTTAGCAAACCAGAATGGTAAAGTGAAATGATTCAGAGTAACTAAAGGTTTTAATCCTTTATCATTTAAATCAATTAATAAATTTTTGTAATGTTCTAAGCTTTCTTCATCTATGTGGTGTTTGGCAGGATAAATTCTTGCCCATTCCAAAGATAATCTAAGAGCGTTATGCCCTAATTTTTTAGCTAAAGAGGAATCTTCTCTAAATCTATTGTAATAATCCACAGCTTGCCCTGCTTCCTCTAAATGTTTCTCTTTCTCGTAAAAATACCAATCACTTTTAAAATTGTTACCCTCTAACTGATAACTTGAGATACTACAACCCCATAAAAAATCTGGAGGGAAATTAACCACCATAGGTTGGATAATAATTTTTGAGTAGAAAAATGGAATTTAATTAACAAAACTAAGAAGATAAAATATCTATAGCTTTATCGTTATTGTTGGAAGAAAAAATTATAATCGTCTCAGTTAAAGGTTTAGACGTAGTCCCATAGATATAATTTAAGTCCACATTAGCTTTCTTAAGTAGAGAAGCTAAATTATACAACTGCCCTGCTTTATCGATAAGCTCCACTATAACCACCTCTTTAGATTCCCACGAATAATTATTCTTGCTCAAAACCTCTTTAGTCTTATTATTATCGGATGTTATCAATCTAAAGAAAGCTTTATCACCAACTACGTAAGCAGAAATGGCACGAATATTTATTTCTGCATTAGCTATGATTTCCGTAATCGCTGCTAAAGTTCCTACCTTATTAAAAGTAGTTACAAAAATTTCCTCTCCTTTTACAACTTTCATAATTACCTCCTTTTGAAAGTATAAGAAGAATAAACCTTATATATTTTTAAATATCAAGCAGTTTTCTTGCTTCTTTTTTACTAAAGAATTTTTTAAAATCATCGAATTCTAGAAAACATGCTCTGGGATGAATTTCTCTAAACCTATTGAGCGAAGAACCATCTATTTTTCTTCTGAAAGCGATGTATTTAAATTCCTGTTTACAATTAGGACAGAACCTCTCCTTTAGACCTATCCCCACGGTATGGCAGGCAAAACATTCTCCATTAATTTCTCCGATAACAAAAAGGCTCTTCTCTATATCCTCTAATTCCCACTCCTGCCAGGTTCTTAAGAAAACCTTCATTTACTCTTGCCTCTTTTACGATAAAAACTCTTTATTTTCTTTAAAACTTCCTCAGGCTTATCTAATAAATCAAATAAAAACAAATCTTCCTCCAAAAGGGTACTGTTTTCTTTAACCAACTTATTTTTTAACCAATCTATAAGACCTCCCCAGAATTTTCTCCCTACCAAAATTACGGGAAATGGCTCTACCCTATAAGTCTGAATTAATGCTAACCCTTCAAACAACTCATCCAACGTCCCATATCCACCAGGGAAAACAACAAAAGCGCAAGAATATTTTGCAAACATAACTTTCCTTACAAAAAAATATCTAAATTCCAATAAGTAATTAACGTAGGGATTGGGCTTCTGTTCAGGAATTAGTATATTTAACCCTATAGAATTTCCTTTCGCATACCACGCACCTCTATTGGCTGCTTCCATTATTCCCGGGCCGGCGCCGGTAAGAATACTATAACCTTGTTTTGACAAAATAAATGCTGTGCGATAGGCAAGTTTATAATAATAACTACCCTCCTCTATTCTCTTTGAACCAAAAAATGAGACAGCTTTTTTTAAACCTGATAAACCATCAAACCCTTCTACAAACTCACTCATTATACGAAATATTCGCCACGTATCTTTTTTTATGAAATCATCGTCAAAACTTTTAATTTTAAAATTGTTTTTTCCCTCCATCATATTAAATTACAAATTCAGAAGCTATCTCACTTATTATAGGTATCCTACATAATTTTCCTGTAAGGGAAGAGTATAGGCCGTAAACAGAAAATATTAAACAAATTATTAATCCTATCCTGAAAAAAAACTGACCTATAAAAGGTATAATTGGTAAGAAAAAACATATAAATTCACAGATAAAAATCATTAAGCCTTGTTTAGCATGGTAATAAGCAAAAGCATTATCTTTCTTATATATAAAAGTTAGAATCCATAAAAAGAAAATGTAGGATATTGCTGCCCAAGGTGCTCCTTCTCTAATCTCCTCATCTTTAGGTTTAATATCCTCCATAAAATAATCACCTCCTTAAATAAAATAATTTTCCCTTAGATTAAATATTATATCTTTATTTATCCTTATAATCAAATAAAATAAATTTCTGGGTTGGGAATGTGATACACCCCACAGGTGTAATTGGGACACACCAATATCTTTTCCTTTCATAGATTATATCTTAATTTAAATTAATCCCTCATCAGCAAAACTGAAATACTTATTATCACCAATAATTATATGGTCTAAAAGTTTTATCTGCATAATCTCTGAGGCATCTTTTATTTGTTTGGTAAAGTCTTTGTCTTCTTGACTTGGCTCTGGTTCACCTGAAGGATGATTATGAATACAGATGATGCTTGCGGAAAAATTCTGTAAGGCTTTAAAAATAATCTCTCTGATTATAGGGTGTGCTTCAGTTATGCTTCCTTCTTCAACTTCAACAATATCAATAAGTTTGTTCTTACCATCTAAAAGTAAAACTTTAAACACCTCTTTCTTTAAATCACGCATACGTGCGAGCAGTAAATTTACTACATCTTTAGAGGATGTAATTTTTATTCTCTTCTCTCTTGCCTCCTGTTCTTGAAATCTCCTTCCAATTTCAAGTGCTGCCTTAATCTGGCATAATTTTGCTTTACCTAAACCTTTAAATTCCTTCCAGCAAGATAAATCCGTATGGCTCATATTTCTAAAAGTCTTAAATTTCTGTAAAATTCTTCTCGCTAAATCTATAGCACTTTCTCCCTTTATGCCTGTGCGTAATAAAATTGCCAATAATTCTGTATTACTTAAAGTATGTTCACCAAACTTTAAAAGTTTCTCTCTCGGCCTCTCATCCTCTGGCCAATTCCTTATTGCTTCCTTATAGATTTTATTTTGTCTTGATTTCTCTTCCATCTTTCTATCTCTTCCACATCAAATATTCTTAAAACCCTAAGATTACTTTTTATGGTAAAGTCTTTTAGGTTAGTATAAATCTTGATGAACTTTTTCATTAAATTTCCTAAACATTTTATATTATAACCCCTGACTTTTTTATTTTCAATTAAGATTGTAGGTAGGAAAACAGGTTTGAAGCTCGTAGGTTTTGGGTTAGATTTATTCTCATAATTATTACCTATTATCTCATCAACATAATAAGAAGAGGTTAATTAATAATTGTATTTTCTTTTTCCCAAAACATTCTTTTTAAGGTATTGGAAGTGTATCTTTTATAAAATTTTTTTAGTAGAGCTTATCTACTTTTTCTTATATTAAATTAGGAAGGAATATGATAACGATTCCAAATAGATGAAGGTTGTTGGTTCAAAATACCTATTACCCCATATCACAATAGGCAATCACTGACAATAAATTTTCCTTCATAAGCAAGATTATTATCTTTTAAGGCTACTATTTAATTTTTATCCTGGGTGGGTGATGGGATTTGAACCCACAACCACTTGAGCCACAGTCAAGTGCTCTATCCAAGTTGAGCTACACCCACCGATTATCAAAATTATATCAATATCTACTCGCCTTTACTATCATTTTTTTTGCTACCTATCTCTGCTATCTTCCTAATGTTTTCCAGAAATCTATTTACCGCATCCTTTAACGCACTTAATGCCGGATCAATAGTTAATCCTTTTATACCTTTTATACTATCATCTATCACAACCTCTGTCTTGTTGAGCATCTCATTAAAAATATTGGGGGTAGGGATTTTACCTAAATTTTGAAGTTGCTCTAACATACTCTCTCCTATAGAGCTAACTTCAAAATGGGGTAAACTCATCTTTGTGTTAAAAGTTAAATGAATTGCTGGTTTATCGTTATTGCCCTTAAAAAGTTTAAGTATAGTTTTTATAGTCTTAACTTTAGATTCATCAAAGGGTTTATCATTAAATACAACTTTCTCTAAGATTAACGTATAACCTATCCTTAAATCATCATCTTTAGACCTCAAATGTGCTTTTAAAGATATTAATGCTTCTTTTAATTCTAAATTCTCAGGCTTCCAAAAATTAGGATAATAATCTTTAAAAACAAAGTAATCAATACCTCCCGTGGTGATAAAAGTATCCATATTCTTCTTTCTCCAATCTATCCAACCTTCTATATGCAAATCATCGTTAATATTTTTCTCATTGAATATTATACTTCCTTTTAGGTCTAAGGAGAATTTATCTAATAAAGGATAGTTTATATCTTCTATTGTCCCTGAAATATTTTTCAAACCAAAAGTTAAATTAGGTGAAAGATTATTGTAGCGGAAGATAATACTACCATTATCCAAAACGAAAACATCTATTTTTACACGCCATACTTGCGGTAAAAAGGATTGTTTAACTACAACTAAACTCTTAGAACCTAAAGGCTTATTATTAATAACTTGTTCCAACTTATCCATATCTATTTCTATATTTAATTCTTTTACATAAATCTTATCAATTTTGAGTGCTCCTTCCAGAAGATTAATCTTCCCTATATCAACTGTTGCTTCCCTAAAATTTATATTATCCATCTGAAAATTCGTAAAGATGATTCTAAGAGGAAACCTCATATTTAAACTATCTAACTTAGCTTGTATACCATATTGTTCTTTAACAAATTTTAAAAATATATCTTTACCTCTTTCGTTTATAAAAAAGTATAAAAATGTGTATCCTCCGATAATTAAGATGATTATTCCCACGAAAAACTTAAAAATTATTTTAATTAATTTCATAAACTTTTACTCTTTATAATATTTAATTTGCCAAATAAAAATAGAATAATAAAAATGAAAAAGTTAATTAGAACAATTGTCGCTCCTGAGGGGAGATTGAGTATATAAGAAAGCAAAATCCCAATAACTACAGAAATTACACCCAAAAAACCTGCTATTAATATTGTTCCTCGGAAACTGGGCATAATTTGTAAAGCTGAGATTGCTGGTAAAATAATCATACTGGAAACTAACATTGTTCCTACGATTTTAATCCCTAATACTACGATAAGAGAGGTCAAAAGTATAAGTATTTTATTTACCATACCTACCTTTATACCAGAAACACGAGCATAATCTTCATCAAATGTGATAGCAAACAAATCATGATAAAAAAGAACTACAATTAATATTACCAATAAAGAAATAAAAATAGTAAGTATAACCTCTAACCTACTTAATAAAAGAATATTACCAAAAAGGTAACTAAATAAATCAATGTTAAACCCCCCAAAACTACTAGTGATAATTACACCTATAGCTATACCTACGGATGATATTAATCCAATAGCTGTATCACCATAAACTTTAGCTTTCTCATTAAGTTTAAGAATTAATAAAGAAACTAATCCCACGAGTATCAGAGAGATAATCATAGGATGTGCATTCAATAAAAGAGCAATTGCTACAGTAGCAAAACTCACATGGGCAAGACCATCACCAATTAAAGAAAACCGGCGTAAAACTAAAAATACACCCAAGGAAGCACAACCTAAAGCTATAAAGCAGCCGGCAACAATTGCTCGTTGAATAAACACATAAGATAACCCTTCTAAAATTTGTTGAAATATTTCTATCATATTATAGGATTATTGGTGCCGATGACAAATAAAGTGTTGACTATAACCGAAATAATCTCCCATTTCCGTTGATTTGCAAAATTCTTCAAATGTGCCATAGAAAATTAATTTCCTATCTAAATAGAGCAACTTGGAAGCATAATTACCTATAGAAGCAATATCGTGAGAAACAAGAATAACTGTCACTGATCTTTCTTTATTAATTTTATTAATGGTAGAATAAAAAACTTCTCTAATTTTAGGATCTAATGCAACCGTAGGCTCATCTAATATCAAAATCTCGGGACGATGAACAAGAGCTCTTGCTAATAGAACACGCTGTTGTTGCCCTCCTGAAAGAATACCAATAGGTGTATCACTAATACTCTTAATCCCTAATATGTCTATTATCTCCTCAGCTAACTTATAATCCTGCCTACTAATTCTTTTGGGAAAAATTTTACAACAGTAAACTCCTGAAACAATTATCTCTTTAGCTAAAGCGGGAAATTTAGAATCAATAAAAGATAATCTCTGAGGAAGATAGCCAATGTGGTGCTTTAAGGTAAACTCTCGTAAACTTAATCCATCAAATTTTATAGAGCCTTCAAAAGGAACCAGCCCCAATATCGCTTTTATAAGTGTTGTTTTACCTGAACCATTAGGTCCAACTATACCTATATAATCACCCTCTTCAACATCAAAAGATACCTGAGAAATTGCCTTAAACCCTTGGTAATTGACACTTAAATCTCTTACCTCAATAAGTTTCACTGACATTCTAATCCCACTCTTAACTTTTCAAGGTTAGCTCTCATAATTTCAATAAATGTCACTCCCCTATTTAATTCACTTCTACTAACGTTATGAGCAGCATGGAGTAGCTCTAATTTTACTCCTGTCTCTTGGGATAAAATTTTTGCCACTTTAGGTTCAATTAATTCTTCATAATAAATATACTTCTGTCCAGATTCCTTAATGAATTTTATTAATTTACCAATTGCTTGGGGAGAAGGTTCGGCATTTGGTGAAAATCCTTGGTAAGGAGAAATATGTTTTAATCCGTAACGTTTAGCAAAATAGCCAAAAGCAAAGTGCCCCCCATAAATAATTGTCTTATATTTAGCTTGGGAAAAAATATCCTTAAAGAGATTATCCAATTCAATAAGTTTAAGTTTATAATCTTGGGCATTATTAAAATAAAATTCTCTATTAAGGGGGTCTTTTTTAACTAAACCTTTAGCAATATTATCAACCATAATTTGAGCATTTTCTAAATCAAGCCAAATATGGGGGTCTACTTTAGAATGATAATGGTGATCTATATGTTCATCTTGATGGCAACACTCCTCTTCTTCGCTAATTATCAATTCAATCCCATAACTAGCATCTATAACTAATAAATTTTTATTAGATATACTTTTCAGTAAATCTTCAACCCACGGTTCCATATATTTACCTGTATAGATAAAAATATCTGCTCTGTTTAACTTTAAAATATCTTTTGGTTTAGGTTGAAATGTATGTGGTTCTACCCCGCAAGGTATAAAAAGTGAAACATCAACTTTATCTTTACCAATTTGACGAACAAAATCGTAAGTAGGAAAAAGAGTGGTAATAACTTTTATTTGCCCAGCATAACTTATAAAAGAAAATATATTCATAAACAGCCATAACTTAATAATTTTCTTTACCATAGTTAACTCTCCTCTATTTCAATAACTCTTTAGCGGAATTTAACTTATCGTATATCTTGGGTAACCATGCTTCTCCCCAGAATAGATAGCAACTTGTTTCTGCATCCAAAATCAATTCCCTTGCCTGTCTAAGTTTTGCTTCCTCTGGTTTAGAAAGTTTCTTCTTTTTCATATCCCAATAAAGTTTACTTGTTTTAAACAACTCGTTAATTGCTTTCTTTTGCGACTCTAAACCATTCCATTGAGAAAAATCAAATCCACTTGTAGAACCTACGTTCCATGCACCTGTTCTTACATTAATATCTTCTTGGGGAGGGAACTTCTTTAAAAAATCAGAAATTTTTATAGGAGTAATCTCTGTATGAGCATTTCTTACCATCTCCATTAAAGGAGCAAAAAAATGGCCAAAGAATCCTGAACCCTCATCCATCTGCCTAAACCAACCACCATTTTCACCATCTGACCAAGTAGTGACTAAACGAGCCTTTTCCTGTGAAGGGTAATTAGCCATTTTATGATTAACTTCATTAACAAACCAATGTGGATCTAATCCACTCTCTTGAGCATTAGATAAATCACGATTTCTAGGGATAACTACCATCTCATTTTTCCCATAAGAAATTCTGTAAGGTTTAAAACAATCTATATTGCCGCCTTGTGGTTTAAACATATGGACATGGTCAATCACTACATACTCGTAACCAACTTTTTTTAGAGTTGGTATCATTTCCATACAGAAAGCCATCTCTGATGGCCAGAATCCTTTGGGTTTCTGTCCAAATATTTCCTCAACGATTGCTCTACCTCTTATAAGTTGTTCTTCCCAATCTTCTTTAGGGATAAGAGGGAAAATAGGATGATAAAAACCCATACCTATAATCTCTATATTCTTTGCTTTACGATAACTATCTAACATTTTAGGAATATCTACAAATTTTCTATATCTATCTATTATATCTTTATCTTTGAATTGTCTAAGTAATATTCCTGAAAATCCTACATGGAAACAAGCTACATCTCTATAAAGATGTGCGTAACTCGCTGCTCGTTCATAACATTTAATTATCTGCTGTGCTTCCCACTCATTACTCTCTATAAGTAATTTAAGATTATCGGGAGGCTGATGCATATGTAAACCTAAAGCATAATAAATTTTACTCATAATCACCCCCTGGTAATAAAATTATAAGCACTAATTGCAAAATAATCAAAACATTATATATACAATTATTTTGGATTTTTAGTTTATTTTAGAATTTATCTTCTCAGAATTAATTATACGAGTTTATATTCTTTCTAAAACATCCATCCCTCTCCTACATATCTCTTTAGCATAATCTGTCCAGATACCTTCGCCCCAATAACGGAAACAACTCGTTTGAGAAAGAAGAAGATACATTAATGCTTCTCTGTATAGAGCACTTTTTTTATTAATACTTTTTCTATCTATTTTTCTATGGAAACTTACACTTAACTTATTTATGGGATCCAATACCTGTTCGTAACCTTTAATCCAACTTCTATCATTTGTCCAAGAACCTCTATCTAAATGAAAACTCTTATCTTTCTCTACAATCTCTCTAATAGCTTCATCGCAGGCACCTTTACGGTATTTCTTAACCAATCGCCATATACGATTTTGATGTACGGGTTGAACGGGAACAAAATCTTTTTCTTTTAATCCGTTCTCTTGCAAAAATTCAAGATACTCAGAACCATTCATAGCAACTACATCCTTACCCATCTCCTCAAAAACTTTCCTATAGGCAAAAGGAAATTCATTCATCATTACTCCTCCGTTCTCTCCATCACTTATCTGAAGGACAAAAGGAGGAATTTCTCTCCCACAATAGAATTGTCTATTAATTGATTTTGCTTCATAGTAAGGTTGCATCTGTCCAACAAGCTTTGTATCCGAACCTTTAGTCTTAATTAGAACTGTTATCTCCTCCATTTTACCTAAAGAGTTCTTTGCGACAAGCCGATGAGGTAAATGAGGCATCTTTATCTGAGTGCCATCTAAGTTCTCTATAGTATGCTCTTGAACCATTAACCACTTGTATCCACACTCTTTTAAAGCTTTTATATATTCAAAACAAACATCAGGATGTATGGGCAAACTCATCTCTGGCGAAGAGAAACCTTTAACTCTTTTTACTGCCTCAACCCCAAATATAGAAGCGAAATGAAACCGCCAAGCCATTATATGTAACTTTATATCAGGAACAGGCGTAGAACTTACCACTGAGTGAGACCACATTGTTCCTAACCATTCTACATAAGGATGGTATTTTTTATCCGTAGTTATAATTTTAAGATTTTCTAAAACTTGTTCTTCACCCATAAGTTTTAAACCCAAAAGTAAATTACCTGAATAATCGAGCATTACTCTCGGATTGTAACCTAAGTTAACAAGTTCACGAATAATATCCGACATTCTTGAATAACATTTTAAAAATATAGGTGCATTATGGTTATCACCGATATTTTGATGTTCCATCATATACTGTAAATTAGAAATCAATTTAGCATTAACTAAATCATCCCCAACTGCAGGAATTATAGGCTGATGCATATGTAAAGCTATACCACAACAAGAACGCAAATTGTTAAAATCTATATTAGAGATAGGAGCATACACACGCTTCTCATAGCTAAATAATTTTAATAGTTCTTTTTGACTACCGCTA
>JAMWDA010000030.1 GCA_023818995.1 Candidatus Omnitrophota bacterium | reverse complement strand
CAATATCTAGAGGAATTAAACCCTATGCTTTTATTCGTGGGGTGGGATATAGTTGCGATGGGTATCATCGTTTAAGAGCTTCCCTTGATACTGGTAGTTTAGAATTTGCTATAGAAGAGTGTATTTCTGATAGTGGGTTTAATAAAGATGATATAGATTACATATGTTTAGATGGAGAAGCTACGGTAGTAGGTGACTTTTTAGAAGCTAAAGCTTTGAAAAATGTTTTCGGCAAAAAGTTAAACGATATATCTTTAAGTGCTCCCAAGAGTATGTTTGGTAATCTTTTAGGTGCACAAACCTCTTTAGATCTTATTATAACCATACTATCTATGCAGAATAGGTTGGTTCTACCAACGATTAATTTTGAAGAGAAGGATCCTTACTGTGATATAGAACCTACCCCTAATAGTGCAATTAGAAGAGAAATAAATAAAGCTTTGATTATTTCCCGTGGTAGGGGTGGTATAAATGTGGTTTTAGGTGTAGAAAAGGCTTAAATTTTTTTATAGGGAGGTGGAAGATGAGTATAAAAGATGAAGTTTTGTCGTTATTAGGAGAGACTTTAGATGTAGGCATTGAAGAGTTAAAAGAAGATAAATCCTTATACGAGAGTTTAGGAGTGGATTCTACAGAGATGGTAGAGGTGAGGATTGCTTTGAAGAAGAAGTTAGGAGTGGAACTAAAAGATGGAGAGATAACCAACAAACAAACTTTGAGAGAGATAATCTCTATAATAGAAAGTAAAAAGAAATTATGAAGATAGTAGATTTGAGCCTACCTATAGATGATAAGGCTTTTGAGATCCATAGGGTTTGTATTGAACGCGTTTCTCATAGAGATGGGGTAAATAGGTTTAATAAGGTAATAATGGGTAGAACCCTTTTGGGTAAAATAAAGTATCTTTTAGGTAGAAGGATAGTAAGAAAAGATGACCTTCCCGATGGTGAGTTTTTATCTTTGGAGATAGTTAAAGCTTGTGTCCATATTGGCACACATTTAGATTATACCTATCACTATGGTTCAACTTCACAAGGAAGAGCATCAAAGACAGCTGAAGAGATTCCTTTAGAATGGTGCTATCAAGATGGAGTAAAGCTCGATTTTACTCATAAGAAGAAAGAAGATTTGATTAAAGATAAAGATATAAAAGAAGCTTTGGAAAGAATTAATTATAAGATAAAACCTTTAGATATTGTTCTTTTGTGGACAGGGAGAGATAAACTCTATGGTAAAAAAGAGTATTTTAGTGATTACCCTGGTATAGATGTATCTTGCATAGATTATCTTTTAGATAGAGGGGTAAAAATATTTGGGATAGATACTATGGGCATAGACCTGCCTTACAATAAAATGATTAAAGATTTTTTAAATAGTAAAGACACAGAAAAATTATATCCCGCACATTTCTATGGTAGGAAAAGAGAGTTTATTCATATAGAGCGTTTAGCCAATTTAGATGAGTTACCCAATTATGGTTTTAAAGTGATATGTTTTCCCGTAAAGATAAGAGGGACAGGGGCATCTTGGGCAAGGGTGGTAGCGGTTTTTTGAGGGAGGTGTAAGATGGGTCATACGTGTAACTCAATAATTATTAATACTTCATACGATAAAGTTTTTGATATATCTAACGATATTGAACGTTGGCCGGAACTTTTTGGTGGAGAGTATAAAGAGGCAAAGATAATTAAGCGGGATAACAATAAAATAACTTTCCTTCTTACCGATAGAGAGGGCCGTTCTTGGCGTTCTTTTAGGTTATTATTCAAGGATAAATATTTTACTTACGCGGAAAGAGAGGAACCTAAGTTTCCTTTTAAATATATGAAGATAATTTGGCTTTATACACCTAAGGATGAAGGCATAGAGATGACTTGGATACAACATTTTGAGATGGATGAAAAAGCAAAGTTTACGGATAAACAGGTAGAGGAACTTATCAATAAACACTCTAAGGATAATTTAAAAATATTTAAAGAGGTTATAGAAAAAGAATAGTTTTTAAGATGCCTAAACTTATTTTTTTATTTTTCTGTTTACAGGGGGTAATTGTATCTTTTAACATTTCTGCGTGTTCTGCTTTAGTTCCTTCTATAGCGAAGGATTTTAATATTTCTGAGTTTATCGTAGCTAAGATATTATGGTTATATATGCTTGCTTATGGTATTTCCGCACTATTTTATGGTCCATTGATGAGAATTTTAAATATGAGGTTAATGATGTTAATATCTCTTTTATTTTTTTCCTTGACAAATTTATTAGGAGGCTTATCAAAGGATATTAATAGTTTATTTATCTTGAGATTTCTAATGGGAGTTTTTGGCTCCTCGGTTGTTCCTCTCACTATAATTTATGCGGGTAACATCTTTCCTAAAGATAAACGGGGTAGATACATAGGGATATTTTTTAGCTTTAGTTTTTTTTCTTCTCTTTTAGGTTTGTTTCTGAGTGGATTTCTTTCTTGGAGGCTAATTTTTATAATACCAGCGATAGGAGGATTTTTTTTATATTTAGGGATATACTTTTATTTACCTAAAATTGAAATGAAAACTAGGGAATTAAGGATAAGATACTTAGAACTTATTAATAATAAGCATCTTCTTTCTATTCTTTTGTATATTTTTCTTATAAGTATGCTTTATCATGGTATTCAGCAATGGTTAGGAGTATACTTTTCTACGCAGATAATGTTAAATCAATTTTTAGTTAGTATGCTTCTTACCTTAGGTAGTCTAAGTGGTATAATTGGTGAAGCAATTGGTGGCTATCTCAGTGACAGAATTGGCAGACTAAAAACTATTAACTTGGGAGTAGGTTTAATGTTATTATGTTTATTATTCTTTATCTTTAAGTCAAATTTATTTTTTTTATCTATAGTGATGTTCTTATGGGGATTAGGATGGACTTTTAATCATTCAGGTGTCTCGGTATTTCTTGCTGATTTACCAAGAGATTTTTTAAATGAGATGGCAAGTTTAAATAGCGGTTTACGATTTATCTCAGGAAGTTTAGGGGTTAGTTTAGGAGGTTTAGTTATGCACAAAAGTTTTATATTAGGATTTATATTATTTGGTTTTGGTTTATTAGGATTATTATTTCTTTCTCAGAAGTTGTTAGTTAATACTTGGAGGTAATATGGATAATTTAAAAAATAAGGTAGCAATAGTTACAGGAGCAAGTAGAGGAATAGGTAAGGCATTAGCATTTAGTTGCGCCAGTTTAGGTATAAATTTAACAATTGTTAGTCGTAACGAAGAGAATTTAAAATCTGTAGCTAAAGAAATTAAAGATAGGTATAAAGTTGATGTTTTACCAATAACTTGTGATGTAACTAAGCTTAAAGATTTAGAGAACTTAGTAGAGAAAACTAAAAATGAATTTGGTAGTATTGACATTTTAATAAATAATGCCGGTGTTTCCAGTCAATATCCATTTCATCAGCAACCTATAGAAGATTTTGAAAGATTAGTTTTTACCAACTATCTTGGTTATGTTCGCTTAATAAGGTTAGTAATAAACGATATGATAAAAAATCGCTCAGGAACGATAGTTAATATAATTTCCGGCTCTACTTTATGTGACCCTTTACCAAAAAATTTTATCGTTTATAGTTCTCTTAAGTTAGGTTTAAGGGCTTTTTCCAAAGCTTTATTTTGGGAGGTTCGTGATTATGGTATAAAGGTTTGTTCTCTTTTACCGGGAGTTACTGATACAGAGTTAACCTCTAAATTAAAAGATATAACGCAGGATTCTTCTCGTTTGATGACTACTGAGGCTATAGAGAATGCTCTTAAATTTGTATTAACAGTTCCTGAAAACGTTTGTCCTTTGGAGATAGCTGTGATTAATCAACAGACACCATGGACAAAACCTGTGATACCTTATTCTCAAGAACATCCCAAAGAATAAAAAATTAAAGGAGGTAGTTATGAAGATATTATTTGTAATGCCGAAAGTTGGTGCTTGGGCTACGCATGGTGAACATAGAGCACCTAACCAGCTATATGCGCATTGGGCTTCTTATGTAAGGGAGAAAGGGTACGATAAAGTAGAAGTTCTTGATTGTCGTGCTTTAGATATAGGTATGGAAGAGATGGTAGCAAAGGTTAAAGATAAAGAACCTGATATAGTAGTTTTAGGGGATATGTTACATTCTTACGGTGGATATGCTATTGTGTATTATTTTTTAGAGTCAGCAAAGTTGATAAAAAAAGTTTTACCTAAAACAAAGATTGTTGTAGGAGGTTTATGGCTTTCCGCTACGCCTTTAGAGACATTGAAGAAAAATCCCTCTATAGATTTTGTAGTTATGGCTGAGGAGGAAGCATTCTTTGATTTGGTAGAAGCGATTGATAAAAAGAAGTCTTTTAATAATATAGCAGGGGTAACAAGTAGGGTAGATGGTGAAATTATAATGGGTCCGCATCGGCCACTAATGCACGATTTGGATAAATTGCCTCTTCCTGCTTACGATTTGTTCCCCATGGATAGATACGTGGGACACACTTACTGGAAGCCATTTGTAGAGGTAGTTTCTTCACGAGGTTGCCCTTCAGCTTGCACATTTTGTTACGAATGGGATCAGTATGACCCACGGTCTCCTAACGATTTTTTAACTTGGCGTGCTAAATCTCCTGAGAGGGTTATAGAAGAATTAGAGTTGCTTCATAAGAAGTTTGGAGTGAAAGTAATTGTTTTACAAGAGGATAACTTTAATGTTGACCCTAAGAGAGTAGAGAGATTTTGTAGATTGAAATTAGAGAAGGAGAATCCTATTAAGTGGGTATCTTTGGGTAGAGCAGTAGATTGGGTTAGTTGTGAGAGTATTTTGCCATTGATGAAGGAGAGTGGGTTATTTATCGGTGTATTTGGTATAGAAGTAACCACAGCGGAAGAATTAAAAAAGATAGCTAAAGGAATTACCATTGAGGAGATAATAAAGACTGTGGATATTTTGCGTAGGAACAATATAGCGGTGGTGGCTGATATTATGATAGGATTCGATTACGATAACGAAGCTATTATTAAGCAACGTTTTGAGTTTACCGATGAAGTTGATCCCGATATACTATGGATAGGGTATGTTACCCCTGCACCCAATTCACCAATGTGGAGAATAGCTTTAAAGAATAAATGGATTGACCCTGATAATATTGATTTTATTCACTGGGATTTTTTACATCCGGTTATGCCCACCAACTATTTAAGTGTTCAGGATTTAGGTAGATTAGGAGCTTGGTGTATGCGCGAATTCTATTCTAAACCAGGTAGGATTCAAAGGATTATGCATAGTGATTTTGACCAATTAGCGAAATTATGTTTTCAAGATGTAATGCGGGGAGTTTCTAAGTGGGAAGCAGGAGCAGTAAAAGGAGAAAAACATATATGAAGTCTAAGCATAAGGAGAAGTATTAAATCATAAATAGGAAAATTATAAAGATAGATTTAGATATTGTGCTAATTTTTTGTGATTTTGTAAATTCTACATATGTTTTATAGATGATTTTCTATGATATGTGATGCGCACTTACATTTTATTCCTCGGTTAATAGCTTCTTATTCTTCTTTTTATAAAGGGATATGGACAGATAAAGATAAATTATTTAAATTTATCCAAGATAATAATATTACTCAAGCACTTTTAGTTTATCCTTCTACGGATGCACATATTAATCTAGGAGGCTACACTAAATTATACCAGTGGTATAACAGCGAGATAATTAAGGTTGTTAAAGAAAATTCAAAGATAATCGGTTCAGCTATTGTGGATATAGATAATTTAGATAAGATAAAGTTACAAATTAAAGAGTTATACCAAAAGGGATTTAGAGTAGTAAATTTAGCTTCTAGTTATGAAGGAAAGTTTATTGTAGATAAACTATCACCTTTATTTGAATGCGTTGAGAAATACAATATGATTATCTTTGTTCATCCTCAAACAATAAATCCTATTGGGTTTGAACGAGTAAGAGACCCTCTTTTGATGCCTGTTTTAGAGTATAGTTTTGATATATCTATGTTTATGGGATTACTATTGATGGGGGGTATTTTGAAAAGATTCCATATAAAATTTATTTTTTCTTCTTTGGGAGGAGTAGTGCCTTTTTTAAAGGATAGATTTGATAGAGTTTATAAGATGTTATTAAAACGAAAATTAGTAAAGGATATAGGGGATTTACCCTCAGAAATTTTTAAGAAAATATATGTAGAAACTTCAGGTTCATCTTTAGCTAATATTAAGTTAGCTATGGAATTATTTGGAGAGGATAAAGTTCTTTTTGGTTCCGATTATCCTGCCAATACAGAATTTAAAGAAAGTAGAAGTATTTTGGATAAATTAGATAAAGAAACAAAAGAGAAAATCCTCTATAAAAATTTCTTTAAACTATTTAAAAATTAAATTCCTCTCTAGAAACTATTTTTAGATAAAAATTTTCTTGAAAAGGGAAAGAGCATATCCTAATGGTTGTAAAGAAACAAACAGTTATGCTTAAGCGTATTACTCTTTTTTAAGAACACCTAAATATGAAAGTCTCTAATTATATTGACATCGTTATTTTATGGTAATATCAAATAAAAAGTAAAGATCAACCTCTACGGGTAGTAAAGAGGATCCTTTAGAAGGTTGGGACATTTTGGGGTTAACTTAAATTATTTTATTTAGTTATTAAGTTTTTCTAAGTTAAAGGACAGTTGATAAGTATAAGAATTTTTCATAAATCAGTTCTATTCTTAAATTTTACTATCTTATAGAACTCCACTATATCAAATTATGCCCAGTTACCGTATTCATACCGGAAACGCTAAGCGGGGAGTGGAATAGTTTGATATATTAAATTAGCCTTCTCTAAGAACTTTAGGGTAAAAGAAAAGGGAGACAATATCTTTTACCATTTTTATACCGGCAGTAAATATACATTGTTTTGATCTGATTTTTATATTATACTTTATATTAGAGGGATAAATATGAAAATTAAAAGGAAGAGAAGTGGCATAACTCTTGTAGAAATACTAATCGCAATCACAATTATTATCTTTGCTGCTGTAGCTATAATACAATTTTATCTGGTGTGTCTTAGTTTATCAGAAATAAATAAAGAGGAGACTATTGCTATGGCGGATTTAACCAATATGATGGAAGCAATTAAATGCACACCTTTTAGTAATATAATAGTAGATTTCCCTAACGGCGTTTCTGATGGTCCAATAGGTAAAGAATATTCTACAATCGTAGGTGGCTATGTTTTAACAGATGAACATATCGTAGTAACCTACGTTGACCAAAACAGCGATCCTTTAGAAATTATGGTAAGTGTAAGTTGGAACGACAGAAGAGGTCAAACTCGGACAAAATACTTAGTTACTAAGCGGACAAGATAAGAATAAAATGAACTTAAAGCATATTAAAATAGAGAAATGTTTTACACTGATAGAAGTGCTTTTGTCAGCGAGCATATTAGCTGTTATAAGTGCAATAATGTTATCTTTCTTCATACAAGGCTCAAACCTTTGGCAATTAATCACTAATCAGAGTGATTTACGCTCTATTGCTCGTAATGCGATGAATTATATGAGGCAAGAATTACAAAATACAACACGCACTTCACCTGAAATCCCTTCTCCCAATTTATCTATACCATCTAAACCTAATAATAACTCTGTTGATTTCTATTTACCAATTGACATAGATGGTAACGGACTAATTATCGATGATATTGGTAACACCGAATGGGATAAAAGTAATAAAATCCAATATCAATATGTGCCTGGGTTAAGACAATTACGTCGTTTAGAAAAAGGTAATAAATATGTTATAGCTAACAATGTGGCTTCAATAGAATTTGAGGATAATTCTATTAACCCTGTTTTGTATAATAATGAGTTAAAGATTGTTCTTAAATTAGAAAAACTTACACCACAAAATAGAACTGTATCTATAAGCGTTACCTCTATAGTGAAGTTAAGGAATCAATGAAAGAGGATAAAAAAATTAATTATGCTACATAGAACTAAAAAAATAGGCAATAAAGCTCAGGCACTCCTCTTGACTTATATGATTATTGTTTTTTTCACAATTTTATCTCTTCCTCTTTTTGATAAAGTTATAAATGAGAAACGTCTGATTGACCGGCAAAGACTGGAAAAGGAAGTATTTTACTTAGCTGAAGGAGGAATAGAGGAGGCAATAAATCAATTTATCTATGCTATAGCTAATTTTCAGATCCAACCAAATGTTACTCGTTATCCTGAGACAGGGACAATAAATACTATTTATACAGAATCACCTGCGTTTCCTACAGGTGTGCAAGTTAATTCCTTCATAACCGAAGCTGAACCAAATATACGTCAAATTACCGATCCCGATGGTACTACTGTGGGTGTAAAAACTTATATTGTAAGTTCTACTTGCCAACACCCCCAAAATAGCAGTATAACCATAACGCTCAATCAAGCGATTGTCTTAAGACTAATCTATATATTTCAATATGTAGTATTTTATGCTGATGATTTGGAGATATTACCCGGACCCAATATGAATCTTAGTGGAAGAATTCATAGCAATAAGGATATGTATTTAGATTCCTACAATACGCTTACGCTTAATAGTGAATATGTGCGTTCAGCAGGTAATATTTATAATAAACGTAAGGATAGACCTGAAGAGGCTGGTGGTGATGTAAGAATTAGGAAAGCAGGCACAGGTGCTTACTTTAATATGGATGGTTTAGATAGTGATAGTCCTGATTGGCTTACAGAATCTCAAACCCGCTGGAATGGGACAGTAAAAAGTAGTGTTCATGGTGTAACTAAGATTTCTACACCTCTTGTAGGTTCTATTCAGCCCGATGGTTATTATGCAAATAATGCCGGTTTGACGATAGAGAATGGTACGATTAGGAAGAGAGATAGAATCTTAGTAGAAGGAGTGGACATTCCCGTAGGAACTATTACAACCACTACTAATTTTTATAATAACCGAGAAGGTAAATATATTCGTATGACTAATATTGACCTTAAGAAGTTAGCGGGTGAAGATGGTGGATACCAAGGTTATCCTAATCATTTACCAGATAATGGCCTAATCTATGCTACTAGAGATGACGCAGGTATTACTGAAGAACCAGGGGTACGATTGATTAATGGCTCGCAGATTTATAGGAGCTGTGGGTTAACAGTTGTTTCTAATGATCCTATTTACATACAAGGTGATTATAATACAATTAACAAAAAGCCCACGGCAGTAATTTGTGATTCGGTAAACCTTCTTTCAAATAATTGGGATGATTCAAACAGTAGAAAAAGTTTAAGTAATAGAATTGCTACTAATACCACGGTTAACACTGCCTTCATTGCTGGTGTAGATAATACGACTTCGGGTCATTACAATGGTGGGTTAGAAAATTATCCCCGCCTCCATGAAGATTGGTCGGGTAAGACACTATATATTAGAGGTTCTTTTGTGGAACTTTGGAATAGTCAAATTGCACAAGGTGCTTGGCAATACGGAAATCCCCAATACAAAGCTCCCAATAGAAACTGGGATTATGATACAGACTTTGATGTTAATAATATGCCCCCTTTTACTCCTTGGACAGTAGAAGCGCAAAGAGGTGCTTGGTGGAAATGATGAGGTTTCTAACTTATATCCCGAGAGATTAAAAATTAGCTACCTTCTTTTAATTATCACCCCCAGATTTGCTATTGAAGAATTTGAGTATACGGCGAAGTTACGGTGAAAGTTACAAATTAAGCTATTTTACCACTAATCTGGTAAACTTAACTGCAATTGTAACAAATATCATCCATTCACACCTTATAAACCTAAAGAAAGAATATGTTGATAATGGATATGAAATTAAAGTTATTAAGCGTGAAGAGCAAAAATAGCATAATCGCTATAAAGTTCCTCTATAGCTGGTTACGGTGAACAATTTACCTTATGATGTATTACATTTTTAAGAACAATAAAAGCACATGGTATCCACCTTACGCCTCTAATCTATTTAAGGTTTGATTTTTTAAAATAGAAAGAAGAATAGCGAGACAAAATCTTTACTTAAGATAAAGATTTCCCAAAATAGATGAAACCCTGCTTAAAGAATGCTATAAAGAAGAAGACAAAACTGGATACGATGTGCCTATATCAGTCCGTATTAAGCAAGGGTAACGTCAAATAAATTGTGTAAATTCTTTTAAGGGTGTATCCAGCCAATTGTTGTTTAAACGAGTAATAACCGCATAAATAATACGGTTAACACTATCTTCGTTAGTAAAGCCACTAATAGGTCTGGCACGCCTACGAACTTCCCTGAAAGCACGCTCTATGACATTAGTAGTTCTGATACGTTTTCTAATAAGAGCCTTGTATTTATCCAGCAAAGGTATCTCTAAGAAGTTAAACAGCTCATCAAGGTCTTTCTCAAGGCACTTAATCGCTTTAGGATACTTTTTCTCCCAGTGATCTTTCCAGTATTTAAAACGTTTAACTGCTTGGCGCTTTGTTTCAGCGTTATAGATACATCTTGCTTCAGCAATTACTTGTTTCTGGTTGCTCTTTTTCAAATAGCCAGATACGTTTCTTAGCTTATGCACCCAGCAGTGTTGTCTTTTGGTATAGGCATATACCACATCTAAAGCAGAGTGTAGACCTTTACAGCCTTAAGTAATAACAAGCTTAAGATTATCTCCTTTAAGACCCCTTGCGTATAAGTCATTAAGGAACGATTCCCACGAGGCTTGACTTTCAGAAGAAGCAATTCTAAAAGAAATAAGCTCTTTCTTTCCCAAGACAGTGATACCGTAAGCAACTAAAACTAGTTTCTTAAAGGATTTAAGGCTGTTTTTAACCTTGAGAGTTATGCCGTCTAAGAACAGGAATTGATATTCATCTAAAAGCTTACTTTTATGGAATTCTTTTACTTTCGTGTCTAAGCTCTTTGTAATACGTGATACAGTGGAGGCGGAAAAGGTTGTCTGAAGGATAGGCTTGAGAGAATTACATAAATTGCGTGTAGATATCCATTAATAAAGGCTTTACAGATAGTTTCATTAACATCTTTTTGCCTTCTCTGGTAATAGTCAAAGACTTTTGTTTTGAAGAAGCTTAAACGTGAGTGTGGGAGTTTAAGTTTATCAATAGGACCTAGTTCCGTATCAAGGTTGCGGTAGTAATAGCCATTACGGTAATCTAAGCGATTAGTTGTTCTTTGGTGTTTTTTAGCATTAGTATAGTTAACCATTTTTTCATCCATAGTTATTTGAATAAGCTCTTTAACAAGTAAGCTTGTATGTTTTTTGATATCGGTCGAGGAATGAGCATCCGAGCAGCTGTTAACAAATTCCTTTACTCTGCGCCATCTCTGTGTTAGATTAGCATCAAAGACCAAATACTGTATGGGTCTAACTCCTTCTTTTGGCCCTTAGAGGCGGGGTTGTTATTGCTTTAAACCAAAAGGATACACCTTTTTTATTGGTTTTCAAGATTTTGGTTGCGAAAATCGCCCATATTTACGTTTTAAGACGTCTGTTTTCCATTGAACCATATTATTTAAGCTCCTTGAAAAACCAATTTACACAATTTTCAGTATATCATCTATTCTTTTAGTTTTTTTACAAATTATTTATTATATGATATAATTAATTAAATTTATGGCTAAAGAAAAAATTTTAGTTACAGGAGCAGGTGGATTTATTGGTTCTCACCTTTGCGAAGAGTTAGTTAGAGAGGGTTACTATGTGCGTGCCATGGTTAGGTATTCTTCAAGGAACTTATGGGGTTGGTTAGATACTTCTGGGTTTAAAGACGATATAGAGATAATTACTGCTGATATAAGAGATTTTGATAGTGTTTGTAGAGCGGTAAAGGGTGTAGATGTAGTTTTTCATTTAGCTGCTTTGATTTCTATTCCCTACTCTTACTATGACCAGCATCCCTTTGTAGAGGTTAACGTTAAAGGGACATTGAACTTATTACAAGCTTGCTTGAATTATAATATTAAGAGGGTGTTTCATACTTCCACAAGCGAAGTTTACGGAACAGCACAGTATGTGCCGATAGATGAGAAACATCCTCGTTGTGGGCAATCACCCTATTCTGCAACCAAAATAGGTGCCGATGCTTTAGCTGAATCTTTCTATCGTAGTTTTGGTTTACCAGTCACTATTGTTAGGCCATTTAATACCTATGGACCGAGACAATCAGCAAGAGCGGTTATTCCTACAATATTGACTCAGATTCTTTCCGGTAATAAAGAAATAAAATTGGGTTCGTTAACTCCCAAAAGAGATATGGTTTATGTTAAAGATACCGTGCAGGGATTTATCCGAATTTTTCTTTCAGAAAAAACTATAGGTGAAGATATAAATATTGCCACTCAAAAAGAAGTTTCTATAGGTGAAA
>JAMWDA010000029.1 GCA_023818995.1 Candidatus Omnitrophota bacterium | reverse complement strand
GTTTTACATTTAAACATGCGCAAGAGTTCCTAGAGGCTTTAGTTAATCATTCGGGAATAAGTTTCGTTTACAATATAAAATCAGGGGAAGGAGATCTACATCATATATTAGAGGCTTTATTTAAAGCTTTGGGCAAAGCCATGGATTATGCTACGCAAATCGATCCGCGTCGTAAACAAATTCCCTCCACAAAAGGTATCATTGATTAAATGATAGTAATTATTGATTATGGAATGGGTAATTTAAGAAGTGTTGCTAAGGCTATAGCTTATTTGGGTGTTAGATATGTTGTTACCGATTCCCCTCTGATTATAAAAAGAGCAAAGAAGATTATTTTACCAGGAGTAGGACATTTTGGTAAAGCAGTAAGAGAATTAAAAAAGAGGAAGATTTTTAATCTCATAAAAGAGAGAGTAAGAGAAAATGTTCCTTTCTTAGGTATATGTTTAGGAATGCACCTACTTTTTAAGATAAGCGAAGAAGCTTTACAAGTTAATGGTTTGGGAGTAATAGAAGGAGAAGTAAAAAGATTCTCTCAAAAAGGTTTAATCGTTCCTCATATGGGTTGGAATAGAGTAACGATAGAGTCAAATAGAGAGGGATTATTTAAAGATATAAAGAATAATAGTTTTTTTTACTTTGCACACTCTTATTATTGTTTGCCTTATCAAAAAGAGGTTATTTTAGGATTTACTAATTACGGAATAAAATTCGTTTCTTCTTTAAATAAAGGTAATATCTGGGCAGTACAGTTCCATCCTGAAAAGAGTCAGGAGTTAGGGTTAAAAGTTTGTAGAAATTTTATCTTTGAATGTTGATATGTTGGTTATACCTGCTATAGATATTAGGAAAGGGAGAGTAGTTAGACTTTATCAAGGTAAAAGAGATAGAGAGAAGATTTATAGTTTAAACCCTTGTAGTGTAGCAAAAAGATGGAAAGAGGAGGGAGCAAGTATACTCCATATAATTGATTTGGATGCTGCCTTTGGTGAAGGGGATAATTTAGATTTAATAGGGGAACTTATAAAATTAGGTATTGATATACAGTTAGGAGGAGGGTTACGTTCTTTAAAGAAAATAGATTATGTGATAAGTATGGGAGTTAAAAGAGTTATTATTGGTTCTAAAGCAACTGAGCCTAATTTTTTAAAAGAGGTAGTCAATATTTTTAAGGAGAAAATAGCTGTAGGTGTGGATGTGCTTGATGGTAAAGTTATGACCTTAGGATGGGAAGAAAGAAGTCAATTTAGTTTACGAGATTACATCCTATATCTTAAAGATGAGGGAGTTAAATGGATAGTTTATACAGATATTAGTAGAGATGGAACACTGTTAGGGATAGAAGCATCCAACTTAAGAGATTTAAAAGTTATGGAAGGATTAAATGTTATTTTTTCGGGAGGGATTAGTTCCCAAGATGATTTAAAAATTATTAAAGAAAAAATCCCCTTTATTCAGGGAGTAATCATAGGTAAAGCTTTGTATGAGGGATTGATAGATTTAAGAGAAGCGATTAAATTACTAAAATAGATTTACAAAAGGGAGTTATGGATAATCGTAGAAGATTTTTAAGGTTTGAAGTGGGAGATTTCTTAGAGATTAGGCCATTGAATGAGACCGGCCGTTACGTAGAGGGGAAATCTTTTAATCTAAGTATTATGGGTATATGTTTTTCTTCTAAGGAAGAATGGCAGAGTGGTCAAGTTTTGCTTATAGACTATTTTATAACTAAAGATTTAGATTCCGTAAAACTTAAAGTGGTGGTAGTATGGTCAGAATTTATAGATGAAGAAAGAGGTTATCTTACCGGTGCACAGATTGTAGATATAGAAGAAGCTAAAGAGGAACGATTTATTAATTACTATTATCAAAGATTAAAAGAGAAGTTTTTCTAATATGGTAGATGTATTCTTTAAAAAAATAAGTTATCAACAGTTACTTAAAGAACCGCAAGTTATCTTGGATTTGTTAGAAAAAGCTAACTTCAAAGAGAAGATAAAAAAAGATGATTTGGTAGGTATAAAGATACACTTTGGGGAGAGGGGAAATAAATCTTTTGTTAATCCCAATTTTCTCTTACCTTTAGTTAGATATTTAAAAAATTATAAAACCAAACCTTTCCTTTTTGATACTAATACTCTATATTACGGTGATAGGATGAACGCTATTGATCATATTAGTTTGGCTAAGGCTCATGGTTTTGATAAGTTAGGTATACCTATTATTATTGGTGATGGGTTAAGGGGTAACGATTATGTAGAGGTAGAGATAAATAAAAAACATTTTAAGAAGTGTTACCTTTCTTTTATATGGAAAGATATAGATTTTATTCTCTGCCTATCTCATTTTAAAGGTCATATGCTTACAGGTTTTGGGGGAGCTATAAAGAATTTAGGTATGGGTATAGCGAGTAGAAGAGGTAAGTTGGCTCAACATTGTGAAATTTCACCTTATATAGATAAAAACAAATGTAAAGGTTGTGGTCTTTGTTTCAATAATTGTCCATCTCAATGTATAGAAAAAGATGGTGATAAATTTTGTATAGTAAGTAAAAGTTGCATAGGTTGTGGACAGTGTATGAGTTTATGCCCCTTAAGAGCAATAATTATTAATTGGTCAGAAGCCTATACTCTTATTCAGGAAAGAATAGTAGAGTATGCTTTTGCTTCTTTAAAAGGCAAGAGCAGCATTCATATAAATTTTTGTGTATTTATTACTAAAGAGTGCGATTGTATGAATAAAGAGGAAAGAGGCTATTGTCAAGATTTAGGAGTGCTTTTAAGTTATGACCCTGTGGCTTTAGATAAAGCAAGTTTAGACCTACTTATAGATAGAGAAAAGAGAGATATTTTTAAAGAAATTCACCCTCAAACTCCTTATATGGAGCAATTCACCTATGCACAAGAGATAGGTTTAGGAACTACTGAGTATAGGCTTATAGAATTATAAACATTTAAACTGCATTTCTTAAGGTATTAAACTTAGTATTGTATGTCTACAATTAAGACCCATCTATCGTTTCCTGAGGTAGTGATGGTAGAATCTTCTGCAGGAGGGGGTAAGACTTACGCTCTCGCTAAGAGGTATTTAAGACTTCTCATTAATCCCTATTTGTCTGCCGAGGAAGTTCCTCTGAAAAATGTACTTGCCATTACTTTTACTAATAAGGCAACATTGGAGATGAAGGGGAGAATTTTAGATTTATTAAAAAAGATTGCTTTAGATGCTTTTGCTAGTATTGATGAAGAAAAAGATATCTTAAATAATTTAGGAGTGGATAAAGATTTTGCTATGAAAAAAGCGCATAAAGTTTTAGACGAGATAATTATGCATTATAATTTCTTTTCTATCCAGACCATAGATAGTTTTGTAAATTCTTTACTTTCTGGTTGTGCTTTGCACATTGAACGTTCGGCAAATTTTACTGTAAAAAAGGATTATACTGAGCTCATTTCTTATTGTCTTGATTTAGCTATTGAAGAGGCTTTTTATAAAGAAGAATTGTATAAAATTTTGGAAGAATTTCTACGGCACTACCTATTTGTAGAGAATAAAAGTGGGTGGTTCCCTAAAGAGGATATAAAGAGATTAATGCAATTTTTATTTTCCTTAAGTAATAGGTATGGGAAACTTTTCAAAACATACGAAGGAGATAGTAACGAGATCATTAAAAAGAAGAGAGCGATCTTCAATAGTATGAAGAAACTTTCCCTTTGTTTACCTTCTGGTTTAAATGGACACATTAAGAGAAGTATATTTGGTTTCCTTCAAAAAAACAAAGATTTATTTGAAATAAGCGAACTTCCTAAGGCATTCGTTCAATTAGTTCCTCCTATGAATAAAAATTTCTTATCCGATAGTAAATTTGAGAGGAGATGGCAGAGATTATCTCACAGGATAAGAGAATTGGTAGAACTTGATTCTTTGATAGCTTATAATCCTTACCTTAAGCTTTTTCATAGGATTATAGAACTTTTCAAATTAGTAGCCATTAAGGAAGATGTTATTTTTTTAGAGGAGTTGAACAGTAAAACATATCAGCTTTTAGATGGTAAAGAGATTTCCCTACCAGAATTGTATTATCGTTTAGCTGTGCGTTTTAATCATTATTTGATAGATGAATTTCAGGATACGAGTTTATTGCAATGGAGAAATTTGGAGGCAATGATCGAGGATGCTTTATCAAGGGGAGGCAGTTTATTTTATGTAGGAGATAAGAAACAGGCGATATATCGTTTTCGTGGTGGGGAAAGTAGTCTCTTTGATGAAGTGAGAAATAAGTTTGTTCAATTCAATGTAAGAGAAGAACGTTTAACAAAAAACTGGCGTAGTCAAAAAGAGATAGTGGAGTTTAACAATCGTATATTTTCTCCGGATAACATAGCTGATTTTCTTAAAGTTTCTGGTATAGGTGAAGAGTTATGTAACCAAGGGAAAATTATAAGAGAGATAATAGATAATTTTAAAGATTCCTTTCAAAGTTACGATGAAAAAAATAAATTTGGATACGTAGAAGTGGAAAGATTAAATGAGGAAGATCAAGATGAACGTAATGAGTTAATGAAAGGTAAGATCGTAAGTTTAATTAGAGATTTAAGAGGAAGATTTAAATATAAAGATATAGCAATACTTACACGGGATAACGATGAAGTTCAATTGATTACATCTTGGCTTATGGAAGAAAATATCCCTGTAGAGTCGGAGAAAACACTTAATGTAGTTGAGCAACCTCTTATAAAAGAGTTAATTTCATTATTAAAATTTCTATATTCACCCATAGATGATTTGAGCTTTGCCGGCTTTATCTTAGGGGATATATTTAGGGAATTAACTTCTTTATCTTATCAAGAATTAGCTGAATTTATTTTTTCTTCTTATAGAAAACAAAAAATAAATAATCAATTACCTTTATATCGGCTATTTAGGGAAAAGTATCCTAAACATTGGGATACTTACATTGAATATTTTTTTAAAATAGTAGGGTTTATTTCTCTTTACGATTTAATCGTGCGAATATATCAAAAATATTCATTTTACGATAGGTTTAAAGGTTACGAAGTTTTTTTCTTAAAATTTCTTGAAGTGATTAAGAGCAAAGAAGATGAGTATAGAGATATAGGGGAATTTATTGACTATTTAAAGAGAGCGCCTAAAGAGGATCTATACGTTAATCTCGTAGGTAGCGATTCTGTAAAAGTTTTAACCATACATAAATCCAAAGGTTTAGAATTCGATGTGGTAATTATCCCCTTTTTACGCATAGATATTACCCCCCAGATAGTAAAGGGCTTACACTCCTATATAGACGCTACTTCTCCTGATAATTTAGGGCTTATAAAGATAACTAAGATGCATAGGGAGTACTCTTTTAATTTAAATAAGGTGTATATACATAACTATAAGAATGCTTGTATAGATGAGCTAAATACTCTTTATGTAGCTTTGACACGTCCACGTTATGAACTATACATTTTTATACCCAAGAAGAGCTCAGGTAATTTTAATAAAGCTAACTATGTAATTCCAAATTCGTTCACCAGAGCAGGCAGTAAAGTTGCTTACGATAAAGAGGAAGAAAAAGCTAAACAGATTTTGATTGAACCGCAGAATTTGCAACATAAAGATTGGTGGGAAAAAGTTAGGGAGGAATTTATAGAGATTGATTATTTTAAAGAGAGGGAGAATATTCTAAAGGGTGAGATGTTACACTATGCACTTTCTTTTATTGATAACCTTAGTAAAGAAGATAAAAGTGTTCTTTTAAAGAGGGCAATTGGCTATCTAAGAGCTAAATATCCCTTTGTGGGGGATTTCCAAGAGTATGAAAATGTTCTTAATAATATTTTGGATAGTGAGGTATTGAAACAGTTTTTTTACATACCTGATGGCGTGGTTTATAAAGAAAAAGAGATAGTTAATCGTTTTGGTGAAACCAAGCGTATTGACCGCATGATCATTCGTGGTAAAAAAATTTGGATTATCGATTATAAGAGTTCGCAAGAAAATTTAGAGGAACATAAAAAGCAGGTAGAAGAGTATATGAATATAGTAAAAGATATATATCCTAATTATGAGGTAAGAGGATTTATCATCTACCTTGATAAGATAAAAGTTGTAGGTATAGATTGAGATTATAAGATATTCTATGGATAGGATTATAATTTACGATTTAAACGAAGATTTTATAGAGAGAATAACAGAATTTTTGTGCAGTAATTTTGTTAAAGATGGTAACGATTTAAGTAGAATAGCTTGTGTATTTGCAGGAAAACGGCCAGGCTTATTCCTTAAGCGAGCAATTTCTAAGAAATTAAAGAGGAGTTTTTTACCACCCAAAATATTTTCTATAGATGAATTTGTAGATTATACGATAAGTAAAAATAAAGTTGTTTCAAGAATATCAGAGTTAGAATCAGCATTTATTATCTACAAACTCGTAAAAGAACATTTCCCCAATCTTTTGATTGGTAAGGATAAATTCAGCGATTTTTTACCTTGGGCAAAGGAGATAGTTTCTTTTATCGACCAGTTAGATTTAGAGAATATTGATAACGAGAAGTTATCTCATATTGAAAAAAACGCCGAGATAGGATACGATGTCCCCCCCAGTATTAATCAGTTGCTAACAGATATAAGCAGATTAAGGCAATTCTACCATCAAGAATTAGAAAAGAATAATATTTATTCACGAGGTAGACTTTACATTTTCGCTTTAAAAGTTGTTAAGGAAGAAAGATGGGATGAGTTTGATACAATAATATTTTGTAATTTCTTTTATCTTCACTCCACCGAACGCAAGATATTCTTAGATATTTATAATAAGGGTAAAGGTATATTTGTATTTCAAGGTTCAAGGGAGGAATGGTCTGTGTTGAATGATTTTTTTAAAGATTTAGGAGATAAACCGAACATAAAAAATAGCCGAGCGTATAAAGGTAAATTCCCCCACATATACTTCTATCAAGGGTATGATATGCATTCACAGATTTGTGCCGTGCAAAGTATTCTCAGGGAAAGAATCAGTTCAAAAGATAATACTGTTATAGTTGTGCCAAGAGCAGAGATAGTTTCCCCTCTTTTAGGATTGCTCTCTCCCATAATTGATGATTTTAACGTTTCTTTAGGATATCCTTTAAAAAATACTTCTCTTTATGTCCTATTTAATTTTCTTCATAAAGCCGAGGAAGGTAAAAAGTATAATCGTTACTATACCAAAGATTACTTGAATATTTTAAAGCATCCTTTGGTAAAAAATCTTAAAATACTGGGTGAGCCTTCGATAACCCGCGTTTTAGTTCATAAAATAGAGGAACTATTGCAGGGTAAGATAGAGAGTTCTTTGGGAGGAAGTATTTTCTTAAGTTTGGAAGAGATAGAAGGAGAGGAACAAGTATATTCTCTTACTTTGGAAACACTTGCCAATATGGATATAAATATTAGTAGAGATGAGTGCAAAAATGTATTGAGAGAGATACACTTTTTATTTTTTAAATCTTGGGAGGGGGTTAGAACTTTTAGTAGTTTTTCTTTGGTATTAGATAATTTACTTAGAGTTTTGTTAGGAAAGAGTATGTTTGCCCAGTTTCCTATTAATTTAAAAGTATTAGAAAGAATCTATTTTATCAAAGATGAGTTTAATAGTCTTTCTTTTAAAGATGAGAAATTTGAGATATTGCAGTTATGGGAAATTTTTCATGGGAGAATAGAAGGGGAAGTAATTCCTTTTGTTGGTTCACCGTTAAAAGGAATGCAGATTTTAGGTATATTGGAGACTAGGTCTCTTAACTTTGATAACGTGATTATAATGGATATGAACGAGTCAGTTTTCCCTAAACTCAAAGTATATGAACCATTCGTTCCTAGAGAAGTAATGGTAAGTTTAGGATTGAATCGTTTGGAAAAGGAAGAAGAGATTCAGCGATACCATTTTATGCGACTGATTTCTTCAGCTAAGAATGTGTATCTCGTATACGAAGAGAATTCTCAGAAGGAAAAGAGTAGGTTTATTGAACAGATTCTTTGGGAGAAGCAAAGAGAGATGAGAAAATTAGATATTGTGGATATAGGGAAAATTTATTTTCCTGTGCAGATAGTTAATCAAAAGTTAACTGTTATAGAGAAATCACCAAAGGTTGTAGATTTTTTAAGGGAACATATTTATTCTTCTACTGCCCTTAACACTTATCTAACTTGTCCATTAAGATTTTATTATCAATACGTTTTAGGTTTAGAGAAGGAAGAGGAATTATTAGATGAACCCGAAGCTTCTCATATAGGAGTATTCATACACGAGTTATTAGAGGAGGGATTTTTACCTTTCAAGTGGAGGAAACCTTTGATAGATAATAAATTCCGCAAAAATTTTTTTAAAATGATGGAGGAGAAATTTAATAACGAATTAGCACGGAGAATGAAATCAGATGCTTACCTTCTAAAAGAAGTTATTGTTAACAGATTAAATAAATTTTTAGATAACGAAGTTAAGCGGAATGTCCAAAGAATTATCTCGTTAGAGGAGAAACGTTCAGGTTCGATATCCTTTAACGGTAAAGAAATCATTTTTACTTATACTGTGGATAGAATAGATGAATTTAGTGATGGGAGTATTGTTATTATAGATTACAAAACGGGTAGTTCAGAATTGCTACCTAAAAGGTTAGCTAATTTGGAAGGTATGAAACTGGATAGAGAATCTATTTACGAGAATATAAGGTCATTTCAACTACCTATTTACTATTATTTCATCTCACAGGAATTTTCTTCTGTTAACGTTAACGCTGAATTGTATAATTTACGTACCTTGGAGAGGAAAGTATTTATTTCTAAAGAAGATTATCCTCACAGGGATAGAGTTATGAATATTTGTCTTAGAGCACTTGAAGCGATATTTTCTGAACTGTGGGATTTAAATGTTCCTTTTCACCCCACGGAAGATAAACGTAGATGTGATTCTTGCGAGTTTATTTTATTATGTAGGTAGGATATTATAGTTTATTTGATAAGGTAGTTATGTTATAATTGGTAATAGTTATGGGTAAAGATAATATTAAAGCACAAAACTGGGATTTTGATTACATAAGTTGTTCTACTGATGTTATCTTTGCCAAGCTAAATACTTCTCTAAAAGGTTTAACTGAGAAAGAGGTAGATAGACGATTAGAAGAGTATGGTTATAATGAGCCCATTAAGAAGAAACGAAGGACGGTTCTTTTACAATTCTTCTCTAAATTCATTAATCCTTTAGTTATTGTTCTTTTGATAATAGCTGGTTTCTCCATATTTTTAGGAGAGAAAATTAATGCTATTTTAGTAATTGTTATGGCAGTTATTAGTGTTTTTCTTTCTTTTATTCAAGAGTATCGTGCGGGAAGAGAGGTAGAAAAATTGAGCCAAATGGTGCGCACCACAGCTACAGTTTATCGTAATGGTAAGCCCAAGGAAGTAGATATTAGGTATATTGTTCCCGGAGATATTGTTGATTTATTTGCCGGTGATATGGTTCCTGCTGATTTAAGGATTATCTCTTGTAAGGACCTCTTCATTAATCAATCAGCACTTACGGGAGAATCCTATCCTATAGAAAAAACCGCTGAGCCAGTTCCTTCTTTAAAAAAATCTATAGGAGAAATTGCCAATATTGCCTTTATGGGTTCAAGTGTAGTAAGTGGAACAGGTTTAGGGATAGTGGTAAAGACAGGTCCTTATACACAGTTTGGTGCTCTATCAAAGAAACTTTCTGATATCACTTTAGAGAGCAGTTTTGAGAAAGGTATTCATAGGTTTACTTGGCTTATGATAAAACTTATGATTATTTTAGTTTTAGTAATATTTGCCATAAATGCTCTTACTAAAGGGAATAGCATTGAAGCATTTCTTTTTGCTATTTCCGTTGCTGTAGGTCTTACTCCCGAGATGTTACCAATGATTTTAGCAATTAATCTTTCTAAAGGAGCAATCTCTATAGCAAAAAAAGAGGTTATCGTTAAACGATTAAATGCTATCCAGAACTTTGGAGCAATGGATGTTTTATGTACAGATAAAACTGGCACTTTAACTTTAGATAAGATTATATTAGAAAAATATTGTGATGTAGTAAGAAAAGAAGATGAAGATGTATTGAGATTCGCTTATATAAATAGTTTTTACCAGACGGGATTAAAGAATATCTTGGATAGAGCTGTCCTTAAATATAAGAAGTTGGTAGTAAAAGAGTATAGGAAAGTAGATGAAGTGCCTTTTGATTTTTCCCGCAAATTGATGTCTGTAGTAGTAGAGAACGAAGGTAAACATAGGATGATCGTTAAAGGAGCACCTGAAGAGATATATAAACGTTGTGCCAAATTTGAGCTTGATGGTGAGATTTTTGATTTAGATGAGAGTAAGCTATTACTTGTGGATTTAAAGAACGAATACGATTCTTTAAGTGCCGAGGGTTTTCGTGTTTTAGCTATTGCTTATAAGGATTTTGAACAACCAAAGGAGAGATATACCAAAGATGATGAGCAGGGTTTGATTTTGAAAGGTTATGTAGCTTTCTTAGATCCTCCCAAGCCTTCTGCCAAAAAAACTATAGAAACTTTAAAGGGATTAGGTATAGAGTTTAAAGTTTTGACAGGTGATAACGAATTAGTAACTAAGAAGATATGTAGTGAGGTGGGATTGGATATTAAAGGGTTTGCCAATGGCGAGCAGGTAGAGAAATTAAGCGATAAGGAATTACAGGAGTTAGTAAAAAGCGTTAATATTTTTGCTCGTTTATCACCTTTCCAGAAAGAAAGGGTAATAAATGCTTTGCATAAGAATAATCATATCGTTGGTTATTTAGGTGATGGTATAAACGATGCTTTAGCCCTTAAATCTGCCGATGTTGGTATTTCTGTAAATAATGCTGTAGATATTGCAAAAGAATCTTCCGATATCATTCTTTTAAAAAAGAGCCTTCTTGTTATTGTTGATGGAGTTTTAGAAGGCAGAAAGACGTTTGGTAATATACTTAAGTATATAAAAATGGGAGCAAGCTCAAATTTTGGCAATATGCTTAGCGTTACAGGAGCAAGTATATTTTTACCTTTCTTGCCCCTACTACCTATACAGATACTCTTGAATAATCTTTTATACGATATATCTCAGATAGCTATTCCTTCTGATGATGTAGATAGGGAATATTTACTTAAGTCAAGGCCTTGGAATGTAAATTATATAAAGAAATTTATGTTGATATTTGGGCCGGTTAGTTCTCTCTTCGATTTTATAACTTTTGGTGTACTCTTGGGATTATTTGGTTTTTCCCAGGAATTGTTTCGTACAGGATGGTTTTTAGAATCTCTTTGCACACAAACTTTAGTTATTCACATAATCAGGACAGGTAAGATACCTTTTTTAGAAAGTAAACCCAGTCAGTTCTTGATATTCACTTCCATATATATTGTTACTATAGGATTGATATTACCATTTTTACCTTTAGGAAAATATTTTCAATTTATTTCTCCCCCTTTGGTATATTTTATAGCTTTATTTTTTATTGTATTAGCCTATTTATCCTCTGTTCAGATTATAAAAAAATGGTTTATTAAAAAGTATGGATACGAATAGTGTGGGAAGGAGTTATGCATGTCTATACCTCTTACAGACCTAAAGTTGCAATATAGGAGTATAAAAGAAGAAATAGATTCGGCTATTAAAAAGATAGTGGAAGGGACTGATTATATTTTAGGTAAAGAAGTTAACATTTTTGAGGAAGAGTTAGCCAAATATATAGGAGCAAAATTTGCTATTGGGGTAGCTTCAGGAACAGATGCTTTAGTTTTGGCTTTATCTGCTTGTGATATTAAAAGAGGTGATGAAGTAATTACCACTCCTTTTACTTTTATTGCTACCGCAGAAGCAATATTTAAGGTAGGGGCAAAACCAGTTTTTTGCGATATTGAGCAAGATACTTACAATATTGACCCTAAGAAGATTGAGCTAAAAATTACAAAGAATACTAAAGCGATTATTCCCGTTCATCTCTATGGTTTACCTTGCAATATGGAGGAGATTTTAACCATTGCTAAAAGTTATAAATTAAAGATTATTGAAGATTGTGCTCAGGCATTTGGTGCAGAGTATAAGCACAAGAAAGTTGGGGTATGGGGTGATTGCGGTTGTTTTAGTTTTTTCCCTGCAAAAACTTTAGGTGCTTTTGGGGATGGAGGTATGGTAGTAACTAACTGTGAAGAAATTGCTCAAAAGATAAAGATGCTGCGCAATCATGGTTCTAACAATAAGTATTATTATAGTTTACATGGATTTAACAGTAGACTGGATACACTGCAAGCGGCAATTTTACGAGTAAAATTAAGGCACATAGATAACTGGATAGAAAGAAGAAGAGAGAATGCTTTGTATTACAATAATCTTCTTAAAGGGAAACCTATCCTCACTCCCCCTTACGAT
>JAMWDA010000028.1 GCA_023818995.1 Candidatus Omnitrophota bacterium | reverse complement strand
TCAGATGCAAGTAGTAATCAGTCAAATACGTAATCGTCTTTCTACAGGGTCAAGTTTTTCTCAGGCGATTAATGAGTTTCCTGATGTTTTTCCCGTAATGTATAGGGCATTACTACCAGTAGCAGAGACAGGAGCTGGTTTTATACCTATATTGAAGAGGATTACCGAATATCTTAATAACCAGAAAGAATTTATAGGTAAAATTAAGAAGGCTACTACTTATCCTATCATCGTTTTAGGATTTGCTATTTTGGTTGTTATACTTATGCTTGTAATAGTAGTTCCTATTTTTCAAAAAGTATTTGCAAAGATAAAAGTAGAACTACCCTATCTTACCCAGCTTATTATTAAACTTTCTTTAATTATGCGTAGTTTTACTTTTTGGATTATAGTAGGAGTAGTTTTCTTAGGGATAATTATCTTTTACAAAAAATTATCTTCTCATCCCCAAGGTCGTTTTCTCCTTGACCGATTTAAATTAAAGATACCTTTATTTGGTAGGATTTTTTATATAGCATCGTTGAGTAGATTGGTCCGTTCTTTAGGATTACTTTTAGGTAGTGGTGTGCCCGTGTCTCAGAG
Organism: Candidatus Omnitrophota bacterium; assembly: GCA_023818995.1. Lineage (GTDB taxonomy): Bacteria > Omnitrophota > Gorgyraeia > Duberdicusellales > 4484-171 > JAMWBQ01. The sequence goes on along the minus strand of JAMWDA010000028.1, from coordinate 12,086 downwards.
TATAGAGGTAGCAAAAGCTACGATATTAAATAAAGCAATAGAGAATCATTTGGTTTGGGTGGGGCAAAGAATTACTGAAGGAGAGTATCTTAGCGAAGCATTAAGAAGTACCAATATTTTCCCTTCCCTTCTCATTGAGATGGTAGCCGTGGGAGAACATAGTGGGTCTTTAGCAGAGATGCTTATGAAAGTTTCTCATTATTTTGAGGAAGAGTTGGATAAGAGGATGAATAAGTTTCTTTCTCTTCTCGAACCAGCATTGATTATTATTGTGGGTGGGATAGTTATGTTTGTCCTTTTGGCGATTTATTTACCCATTTTTAAACTCTGGCAAGGTTTACCAAGAGGTTAATAAATTATTATTGCATTTATATATATTTTATGGTATAAAAAAAAGGAGGTGATTAATTATGAAGAGAGGTTTTACGTTGGTAGAATTATTAGTTGTTCTTGTTATCATAGGTGTTTTGATTGCCATAATTTTACCTAATACTTTGCGGGCAATTCGGCAAGCAAACACTAAAGAGTGCGCTTCTAATATTCGTGCTATTAACACAGCTATTCAGATGTGTTATACAGAAACAAGAGATTGGGGAAGTTGTGATACCATTAATGAGTTAGTCACAGGGGGATATTTAGAAGGAACACCTATATGTCCTTTTGGTGAAGATTACAATATTACAGGAGATTCTGCGAATGGATATCATGTAGATGAATCGACTCATTTTGCTAGCTGGCCACAAGCAGAGACGCATAAATAAAGATTGATGTCAGAAGTTTTCTTAGGGTTAGGGTTAACCCAACAGGAAATAATTTATGTTTATCTTGAGAAGATAAATAAAAAAACTTTTGTTTTTACTACAGGAGGTAGATTGTATATACAATCTACCTCCTTTTCTCCCACGGTTCTTCACTCCTATATAGAACAAATTTTAACCAAAGAAAAGGCTTCTCCTAAAAAGATATTTATTTCTATTTTTCGTAGCGATATAGTTACTCACCAACTTGTTTTTCCCAAAATGTCGTGTCAAGAGATGGAGGAAGTTGTTCCCGGCGAAATTGAGAAGATACCTAATTTTTCCAATAAGGAGTTTGAATATCTTTATTTCCCTTACGAGCCTACAGATAAAAAAATTAAAGTTATATTTGTAGCAATTCTTAAAGAGTTACTTAACCATATCGTAGAGGGAATAAGACCGTTTTTAAGTTCTATTTCCGTGGAGAGTATAGAAATCTCACCCCTAAATTTTCTTAACGTTTTATATAGATTAGATAATTTTTCTGAAGGGATTTTGATAGCTGTTGATGATAGATGTAGTTATATTTTAATATTTTTGAATAATGAATGTAAAATTTTTTATGTAAGTAACATAGGGAAATCTGAACTATGTTTATCTAAAGATGGGGAAAGAAAAATTAATAGTATTGTTTTTTCAAATTGGCAGGAGGAATTGAGGCGATTGTTTAGAGCTTATAGTGTTGAATATAAACGCGATATCCCTCATAATATTTGGTTAGTCTGGGATGATAAAGAGGGTATACCTTTTGATAAATTATTAAGCGAGGGATTAGGTAGTAGAGTTAACAGATTAGATATAGAGCGATTATCTAACATTAAAGTTGAGGATAAAGAGTTGCTTAATCCTATCTACGGCATTGCTGCAAGTTCTTTAATTTCTTATATAAAAAACTATAAGAGTGAATTTTCTTTTGAGAAATTGGTTTTACCCGTTAAATTTAAAAGGGAACTTAATAAACTGATATTTTTATCTATTAGTTACCTAATTATTGTGGGTTTATTTTTAGGTGGAATTATATTTATAAATTCTTTTCGTGAAAAAATTCTTACCAAAAAATTAAAAGAAATAAAGTCTGAGGTAGTTTTATTAGAAAGCAAAGCTAATCAGCTAAATGAGGAGATGAATGAACTTTTAGCTATTAAAGAGCGTTTACTCAATCAAGCAAGAGTAATAAGAGAGATTAATAGAATATCATGGTCAAGAGTTTTTGGTGATATTGTGGAGAATCTACCTCAACAGGTATCTCTAAACTCTTTTAAGGTAGCTAAATCAGGAAGAGTAGAGATAAGGGGAGAAACCTTGCAGATAGAGTCTGTAGCCCAGTTGATGAGGAATTTAGAAAATTCAAAAGTACTTGCAGAGTTAAAATTTGATTTTATGCGAAGTAAAGAGAAGGAAGGTAGGAGAACTTTTTCTTTTGGAATAGTTGCCCGTTTAAAAGAAAGAGAATAATGAAAGGATTAAGTGTTTTTCATATAAAGTTGTTAGGGGTAATAATCTGTGTTTGTTACACTTTATTTTTTGGTTTTTTTGTAATAAATAGTAGTTTAAGGTGTAAAAGCATAGCTAACAAAGTAAGGGAAGAGGAGAATTTTCTCAATGATTTTAAAGATGAGATTAAAAATTTTGAGGAGACTATAGATAAGTTAAGGAAGGAGAAGGAAGAGTTTTCTCAGTATCTGTTTAGCGATAAAGATATCGCCTCATTTTTAGAGAAGATTTCTACTTTTGCTAAGGAAAGCAAGGTTAATATCATTAATATGCAGACAAAGAATTTTGAAAAGGTTGAAGAGATAGATAAAGAAGGGGTACTTTCTCCTTTAGCAAAAGCAAAGTTATCAGCTAAGAAAGGTTCCTCTAAAGAAGTTGGTAATCTTAAAGAGAAGGATAAGATAAAGGCATCTTCCCAAGAGATTACCGGGCCTGTTTTATCATTTTTACCCATTGATATGAAGGTGGAAGGAACATTTCAAGATCTTGTAAATTTTTTAATTTATTTAGAGAAATATCGCCAGCTTATTACTTTACCTGAGATAGAAATAAGAGTAAATAAATATCCCTTACTTAGTTGTTCATTTTTATTAAATATTTACAGTCTTAGGGATTTAGAGGAAATAAGAAGAAAATGAGAATTTTTGTTTTATTATTTCTATTATTTTTTATAATTATTGATGCAGGATGTAAAAAAGTAAATAAGATAGCCAAAGTTACTAAGAGAAGAGAGAAGAGGATGATAGTTTATCCATCAGAGACAGATGAACTGGTTAGATCGATTATGCGTCTTCAACCATACGATTTTAAGTTTACCCGCGATCCTTTTAAGCCATTAATAGGAGGAGGAAGTTCAAGTAGATTAGATGTTAATATTAGAGATGAGGTAAAGATTGTAGGAGTGGTTAGATTAGAAGGTATCCCTTACGTTTTTATGGAGACACCTTTAAAAAAAGGAGTATTTAAAAAAGGTGATGTTGTTGGTGAATATACAATAGATGATATAGAGGTAAATAGGATAATTTTAAAGAAGGAGAATGAAAAGTTAGTTATAAGATTAGGAGGTAATGATGAAGAATAAGGTTTGTGTTATTTTATTTATGATTTATATCTTAGCTTTCTGTATATCTGTTCTTGGTAAGGATGAATTAAAAGAAAAGGAATTAATGAAAAAGAGCTCAGAGATATCTAACGAGATTGAAACTTACCTTGAAGAAATTCGTCAACTTTCTCTACAGGAAAGAAAACCCCCTTCTGAACCAGAAATTATTTCTGGTTCAGAAAGAATCATTCAAGCTTACCTATCACCTCATATAAAGGATAAAAAGATTGACTTAGAATTTAGTGATGCTAAGCTTGAAAATGTTCTAATGACTGTAGCTGAGGCGGCAGGTTTAAATTTAGTTATTGACCCTCTAATTAGGGAGCAAAAAGTAGATTTACATTTAAAAGAGGTTCCTTTAGAGGATGCATTTAATATAATTTATAGTGCCTACGGATTAGCTTCCTATCAGGTGGGTAACTCTCTATTCATTTCTACAAAGGAAAATATTAGAAAACAGACAATTATGACCAAAGTGATAAAATTAGAGAACTTAAATGCCCAAGAAGCAAAAGAGATGATAAAAGATATTGCTCGTACAGTTAATATGGGTGAAGAGACGAACACTTTAACCGTTATGGGTAATCCTGAGGAAATAAGTAAGATAGAGAGTATAATTACAAAATTAGATAGACCTCAGCCACAGGTTATTTTGGAAGCAAAAGTTATTGAGATAGATAGGGATGCTTTAAAAGAAATTGGTATAGATTGGTCTAATTTCGTTACATTGAATCTTCAGGAAAGTCAACGTGAGAAAGCTCTATCTGACCCGGCAACTGCCTTAGAGACACCTTTTAAAATTTATCGCCTCTCACGCAGTGCTATTCAATTTGATACAATTATTAAGATGTTGGAGAATAAAAATAAAGCCCATGTGTTATCTAGCCCAAAAGTAACCACCTTGAATAATAAAGAATCCACGATTTTTGTAGGCGATTTAGTTCCCTATACGGTTACTACTATTACCAGTGGTGCTACTACTACAGAGGTTAGATTTGCTGACCCAGGAATAAAACTAAAAATTACGCCTTCTATTATTGAGAATGATTTTGTAGTAATTAAAGTTGAGCCTGAGGTAAGCTATATCTATAGTTGGCGCGGACCTAACGAAGAGTATCCCTGGATGAGAACAAGAAAAGCTACTGCTAATGTTAGGGTAAAAAATAACGAAACCTTTATAATGGGTGGTTTACTTATTAAAGAAGAAAGAGAGAATATTTATAGAGTACCCTTTTTGGGTAGTATTCCTATCTTGGGAGTACTTTTTTCTTACAAAAAAGATACAGTGGTAGATAACGAATTGATAATTACTGTAACTCCTACCATTATTACCAGTAATTAGTCTAAGAGGATTATTGAACAAAGATTATATCTAAACTTAGTTAAAGAATTATTTGATGATAGAGTATTTAATTTTAGAGCAAAAAGAATTAGAGCTCATAAGAGAATCTTCCCAGATAGTTTGTGATAATGATTTGTGGGAACACTGTCTTAAAGAGATATGTCTGTTACGGGGAAAAGTTTATAGGGAAGAAGGTCTATACGATGAGAGTGTATTGACTAAAGATGGCGAGCTCAGGGAGGATTGTGATAGATATTCTATACATATTTCTGCTTTGGATAACGGTAAGGTAGTGGGAGCAGTTCGTATCACTCCCCTGCGTCAGGGAGAAGAGTTGAAAAATATTGAGATAAATTATTTTTTTAAAAAATTTAATTTACCCCGCCATGCTCACACTTTTAATTATTTGCTTAACCAATTATTTATCAATAATAAAAAAGTAGCTGAAGTTTCTCGTTTAGTCGTTGATGAGGAGTATAGACGATTTAGAAATGTTCATAGCCAAGTTGGTATAGTTCTTATCACTATGTGCTATTCGTGGGGATTAGAGAACCAGATAAGCGATGCTTTTATCGTCCAGGGAAATAAATACTGCACTAGTGACATATACGAAAGATTAGGGTTTAGGATAGTTAGGGATATTGAAACAAAAATACCTTTAGAGCCATTTTTTGATGGTAGTGATATTTGTCAGCTTATGCATTTGAATTTAAATAATCCCACAGCTCTTTTTATTAAATTCGTAGATAAATTTAAACCAATCTATCAATCAGCTAAGATAGTTAAACACACAGATTAGATTATTACAGTCTATAAAAAGGAGTAAGCGATGAATAGTATAAAGAATCAAGAGAGGAGAAAAAGTCCACGGTTTACTATATCCTTGCCGGTGAATTATAACGTTAATATTTTACCTAACCGCCGTAGTGTAAAAATACGAGCAAGGTCTAAAGATATAAGTAAAGATGGAATCAGTTTCGTTTCTAGCAATCAGCCAACAAAATCTTTCATAGATATCCAGATTGAATTATTACCCTCTCCCAAAAATAAGATGGCCAAGAGGTCATCTTATAGCTTTATTAAAGCAAAAGTAAAAATACTCCATAGCCAACCAATATCTAAAGAGGATAGAGATATATTTTCTACCGGTGGATGTTTTGTTAAGATGAGTAAAAAAGATGCAATTTTACTTAGAGAACTTTTAGAACAGGATCAAAAGTAGGGTAGTATAGTAAAATATGGACGTTAGGAATTAAGCTCAATAGTGGTTGATGTGTTTTGTGTGTTCCCGATTAGAAAATAATAATTAATAATGGGGCATATAGAGAATATTGTTTGGTATTTATACGAGAGAGTTAATAAGTTATTACCTCGGCAATTAATGTTGGAGAATGTTTTAGAAATATTAAAAGTATCCGCTAAGGGTAAATATTTAGATTCGGGTTGTGGTTTGGGAGATTTTAGTTTTCGTATTAAAGAAAGAGGGGAAATAGACTATAACAGAGGGGATGCTTTTTGGTATTGGCAAAATTAACTTTATGGGAATTATTTTGTGGTCAAATATTTTGGTATATAAAAAATAGAAAGCTATATAATTTTAATTAACAATGGATTAGGAAAGTGAAGAATTAAGTAGGATGCGTCCCAAAGAAATTGAAAAAAAGATAAAAGAGATATTTTTAAAAGAGAAAGGAATTGATCCCAATAAGATTACCCCCCCAATCTTTATTAGTAGAAGATTTAAGGATAGATTCTTTTTCAGCTATTGAAATTATATATGCAATAGAAGAGACATTTAAAATAGATATTCCCGCCGCGGCTTTTAAGAATGTAGAAAGATTCAGCGATATAGTTAATTATATAGATAAGCGTTTAAAAGGTAAAAAGTAATCTTTTATGGATAAAGAAAATATAAAAAGATGTAAACGGTGTGCTTTACCTGAAACTTATCCAGGGGTAAAATTTAGTGAGGAGGGAATTTGTAATTATTGCTTTTACTACGATATTTATAAAGAGCGAGAGCGTTCCATTAAAATACAATTAAAAAAGGAATTTTTGAGTTTGATAAATAGTTTAAAGAGAGGTAAAAAATATGATTGTGTAGTAGCATATAGTGGAGGGAAAGACAGTACTTTTCTTTTGTACTTCTTGAAGAATAAATTTAAGTTAAATATATTAGCTCACACTTTGGATAATGGTTTTCTTTCTCCTCGAGCAATGAGTAATATAGAGGTAATAGTTAAGAGATTATATTACACATATCTTTACAAAGATACCGCGTCAGTTATTAGTAAAGATATTAAAGTCAGATCTATCTTCTCCTTTGCCTTATCCAAAAGAACTTTTATCTATGATGAGTAGTGTATGTGTTGTCTGTCAAGGGATGGTTTTTGGCACAACTCTTAAGCAGGCGCAGAAATATGAACTCCCCCTTATGTTTATTGGATATACGCCTGGACAATATCCCATTATTAGCTTAGAAAATTATTTTAAAGTAAGATCTTGTGTTTATTTTTCCTCAGAGGTATACAAAGATGACCCTTTAGATATAATAAAAATAGCAAGAGATCCTTTAGATGAACGATTTGGGAAAGAGATAGAACCTTATTATTTTAAAAGTCAGTATATTGAAAGAGATGAATTTGTTCCCCAAGTACTTTTTCCCTTTCATGCCCTCGTAGATTATGATGAAAATATAATTTATGAAAAAATTTATGAGTTGGGATGGAAGAAACCTAAGGATACAGACCCATGTTCTACAAACTGTTTGTTAAATATGATTGGTAACTATTTCACCATGAAAAGATTCGGTTATCATCCCTATATTGGAGAATTAAGTTTTCTTGTAAGAGAAGGTAAATTATCGTATCAGAAGGCCTTACAGTACGAATATATGGATAAGGCTTACTTTGCCTCTCTTCCTATAGTTAAACAATTAGGTTTGAGTAAATATTTATAGTTTATGGATAAGGCTTTAGATTTTACTCACTTAAAAAAGATAATTAAAATATCTATTAAATTGTTTGAACCGCTTAAAAATTATTTTTTATCGCCTTACTCTGTTATTCCGCTTCTTTCTCAGGTGTTGGGATTAAATACACCTTTACTAGGTACAGGCAGTTCCCCTTATTCTATTTTTTCAATAGCTATTGATTTAAGGGGAAAAAAGTCTTTATTGAAAGAAGTTTTTGAAATACCGTTCTCTCAAAAAAGAATCATCGTTGACGAAATTTATGATGCAATAGCACCTTTTCTTTTGGGTGAAGAAAACAATTATATTCATTTTTTAGTTACTACTCGTTATAAGGGATATAATAAGAGCAAAATAAAAGAAAGGTTAGAAATTATTAAAGAATTTCTTTCTATTTTCCCTAGGAATAACGTGGGTGACTTTGCTCATATAGCTCATTCCGGTTATGAGGAAGATTTGAATAGAGAGAACGCTTTTATAAGAAACCTTTCCCAAAAAGAAGCTTGGTTCCGAGATTCTTATCCCATAGTTAATGAGCTTGTATTGAGAAATAAAAGATTTGAGATTAAAGGGTGGATTATTCTTGTGGCTAATTCTACTGCCCAGCTACTTAGAGATAAAGAATTAAGAAAAAGAAAGATTTTTCAAGCTGTTAAGTTAGCTAATGGGTTGGGAGCAAGAATTGTTGGGATGGGGGGGGGTAATAGCTTCTTTTGCTGAAGGGGGATACTATTTAGCGGAAAAGTTTAAAGATATAGGATTTACCACCGGACATGCTTATACAATAGGCAATTTACTTCAAATTGCAGAGAGAGTAAGTAATAAAGTAGGTTTAATTTTGACTAAAGCAATAGTAGGTATAGTGGGAGCGGCAGGGTCTATTGGTTCTGGGTGTGCTAAGCTTTTTGTAGAGAAAGGTATAAGAAGATTAATTTTAGTGGAAACAACTGGTTTTGCCATAAAAAGAAAGCTTGAAAGTTTAATTAAAGAATTAAGAGAGATTAAAAAGGGTGTGGATTTATTTATTTCAGAGGATCTTAACGATATTAAAAAAGCCGATTTAGTAATTGTAGCAACCAATTCACCTTTTTCTATAATAAAATCACAATATTTAAAAGAAGGAGCAATTGTTATAGATGATTCTTTTCCTAAGAATGTATCTAAGAATATTCTTGAGCAACGTAAAGATATCATACTTTTAGAAGGAGGAGCGGTAACATTACCTTTATATACAGATATTGATATCGCAAGGAATATGCCCGATTTAATGGATGCTCCTTTAACAAGATTAATTAGTTGTAAAGAGGTGTATGGATGTTTTGCTGAAGTTCTTACTCTGGCAATAAGTGGGTATAGAGGTAATTATGGGTTAGGAGTATCTAGCCCCAAGTTAGCTAAAGATATAATCAATAAAGCAAATAAACTTGGTTTTCAACCTGCTCCTTTTCAATGTTTTGATCACGGAATAGAAGAGGATAGATTTAAAATAGTAAGTAGGATAATAAAAAAGAGGATATAGAATGAATTATTTTAATTTATCCGCCTTAATAGGAGGCCTCTCAGCAATAGTGATGAGTTTATTCGTATATTTCAAAGATAAGAAAAACCAAATTAATAAAATATTTGCTCTGCTAAGTATGAGTTCGGGACTATGGGGATTGGGATATTTTTCTGCTATCACTTTTACAGATAAATCGTCAGCATTATTTTATAGCAGAGCGATGCATGCTATAGCTACACTTATTCCCCCCTTTTATTTTCATTTTGTTTTAATTATATCTAATTTCAATGAAAGAATGAGAAAAAGATCATTATCTATTACGTATGGATTAGGTTTTGTTTTGTTGTTTTTTATTGGTACACCATGGTTCATAAAAGATATGAAGCCAAAGTTTATTTTCCCTTGGTATAGTGAAGCTGGTATCATATATAATTTCTTTACAATATATTTTTTTATTTTGATAGTTTATAGTTTTATAATTTTATGGCAAAAGATTAAATATTCCAGTGGTATCATAAGGATGCAAATTAAATATATATTATTTGCTTCAATATTTGGATTCTTAGGAGGAACTACCACTTTTCCCTTAGTTTACAATATACCTATTTTACCCGTTGGTATTATTTTCTTCTCTTTCTATCCTTTAATAATAGCCTACGCTATTATTAAACACCGGCTTATGGATATAAGGGTAGCAGTGACGAGGGTGGGGATATTTTTTATTCTCTATGCAATATTAATTAGGTATACATTTTTATGTAGGGTCTTAAAAACAAGTTCTTTGTTTTGTTATTAATAATACCATCTTAGTTTTTAGGAGGGTATGGAAATGAGTAAACCAATTAAGGAAAATAAGATAAGTAAGGAAGAGGTGATTAGTAAGATAAAAGATATTCTTAGCGATCAGTTGGGAGTTGATATTAAAAAAATAACTCTTGATTCTAATTTGGTTGAGGATTTAGGGATGGATTCTTTTAAAGCGGTAGAGATAATTTTTCAGATTAAGGAACATTTTGAAATCCAGCTCCCTGAAAGAGATTTCCTTAATAAAATTAGTAAAGTGAGAGAAATTGTAAATTATGTCTGGAAAGGCAAGAAAGCAAAGAAATAATATCTTTGAGGTTATAGAATATTTTTTGAGAGATAGAAAGATAGAGTTTATCTTTTTGTCTCGTAATTTTATTAATTTTTCTGGCCAAATTCAGAAGATTTATCCTTGGGTAAGAATAATATCCTTAGTTCATATACCGTACATTAAGAAAGGGTTAAAAGAACTTTTATGTATAATAGATTTATCAAGAATTTTTCGCTATCTTAGCACAACACATCTAACCTTTGAGGATTTATTGAATATTGATTATCCTAAGGAATATTTAAAAGAATTAGATGTAGTTAGGAGATATGTTAGAGATGATGCAACAGTTTATTTTTTTACTCCTTTTGGGTATAGGAATTTTAAAAATATAGAGAAAATTATGTTGTGTGCTAAATTTACAGATATAGAATTGATAGATGAGAATTTGTTTAAGGCACATAAAAGGAAACTTGTAAAATACAAATTTGAGGAAGGCAAATTTACTATTGAAGAAACCACTTCCTTAAAGAAAATAGGTAAAATACAGGAATTTGCTAAAAAAATATTAAACGATTTTAATTTTGATATAAGGATAGATAGTTTATTTAACCTTTATTCAGATTTTTTTTTAGTATACAATAATTATAAGGAAGAAGAAATTATTTCTTTTGCAAGGTATACTTGGTATATTCCCAATCATTTTCTACCTTGCATGTTAGCTGTGGAAGAAAATACATCCAGACATATTAAGGTAGAATCACCAGCGAGGTTCCATTACGCAGAGCTATTTGCTCCTTATATTAATAATGTGTGGGGATATGTTGCCTATAGAGAAATTACAAAAGTATTATTAGAGCACTGTAGGAGGATAAATACATATGCCATATTTACAACTTGTAATGCTAATGATAGGAGTGCCAAGCATTTTTTTACTGAAATATTTGGTTTTAGAGATACAGGAATTGTATTAAAATATGGGACATTTGGAGGAAGATGGAGTTTATTGGTAGGAGAAAAGGATAAAATTTATCCCAGAATAAAGAGATTCTTAGAATGAGGAGGGTATATTTTTAAAATGAGAGGTGAGGTTTTATATATATTTTCAATGGTTATAATTGCAATATTTAGTTTATTCTTCTGTTTTTTGTTGGGTAAAAAAGTTAAGGAAAAATATTTAAGGATATTTAGTGCAATGCTACTTTTTACAGTATTTCTTTGGAGTTTAGGGAGAGCTTTTTTAGTTATGGCGAGTTCTAAAGAGGTAGCAATATTTTGGTTAAAGATTTCTTACACAGGCTCGATACTTATGTCTTTAGCTTTTTATCTTTTTATTTGTTCATTTTTAAATATTGGATATAGACAAATTGGATTTTTCTCTCTTTTATTGCTTGTAATAATTTTATTGTTTGTTAATTTTACACCTTTATTTATTATGGAGATAAAATCTAAATTATGTTTTAGATTCTATGAAACTTCTAAAAGTATATTTTTCTATTTATTTGTTTTGATGTATACTACTGTTTTGATTTGGGGACATTATAAACTTCTTCAAGCTTACAAGAGAACAAAAGCACTTCGTAGAGAACAAATAAAATATATTTTCCTTTCTTCTCTTGTAGGTTTTTTACCTTCTTCTACTACTTTCCCTTTGGTTTTTGATATACCTTTATATCCTTTTGGAGTTCCTTTTATTTGTTTCTATCCTTTAATAATAGCCTACGCTATTATTAAACACCGGCTTATGGATATAAGGGTAGCAGTGACGAGGGTGGGGATATTTTTTATTCTCTATGCAATAGTATTA
>JAMWDA010000027.1 GCA_023818995.1 Candidatus Omnitrophota bacterium | reverse complement strand
TAGTTCAGATGATATTATAGATTGCACAGCAGTTACTGTTGTACGCGCACAGAAAAGATGAAAATACTTACGATAAATTGTGGTAGTTCTTCCATAAAATATAAACTTTACAATTTTCCTAGGGGCAAATTACTTTCCAAAGGTATAATTGAAAGAATAGGGGAAGAAAATTCAACTATTCATTCTCATAGTGAGGGGATGCAGAAAGTTTTTTCTTATCTAATGGAGAGTAAAGTTTTAGAAAATCTTGATGAGATTAAAGCAATAGGTCATCGCGTTGTTCATGGAGGAGAAAAATTTCGTTATCCCCAGATAATTAATACCGAAGTTATGAAGATGATAGAAGAGTGTGCAAAATTTGCTCCTTTACATAATCCGGCTAATTTGGAAGGGATAAAAGCAGCTATATCTACTTTACCAAAAGTTAAGCAGGTGGCTGTGTTTGATACAGCTTTTCATCAAACTATTCCTGATTATGCTTATTTGTATGCTTTACCATTAGAATATTATGATAAGTACCGTATTCGTAGATATGGATTCCATGGAACATCACATCAATACGTAGCCCTGCAAGCATCTAAGATACTAAAGAAGCCGTTAAGTAAATTAAAATTAATTACTTGCCATTTGGGTAACGGTTGCAGTATCACTGCCATTGATAGAGGTAGGTCAATAGATACTTCTATGGGTTTTACACCTTTAGAAGGGTTAATAATGGGAACTCGTTGTGGTGATATAGACGTAGCTAGTGTGCTTTATCTTATGGAGAAGGAGAACTTATCTATCTCTTCTGTAGATGAGATTTTAAATAAGAAGAGTGGATTACTAGGAATATCACGTATAAGTAACGATGTGAGAGTATTGAAAGAAGAAATAAAGAAGGGTAATAGACAGGCAAGGTTGGCTTTAGATATGTTTATTTATCGGATAAAAAAATACATAGGAGCATATTATTTCATCTTAGGAGGAGTAGATGCTATTTGTTTTACTGCTGGTATTGGAGAAAACAATCCTGAGATAATTAGGAAAATATCCAAGAGTATCTTTAAAGTTTCTCCTAAGACAAAAATATTAGTTATACCCACTGACGAAGAGTATATAATTGCTTCTTTAACTTACCGTATAATTAAAAGGGAGAATTAGATTATGCTTAGGATAATGTTAAAGTCAAAAATTTATTATCTTAATATTACCGATTTACAGCTTGACTATCGTGGTAGTATAACCATTGATGAAGAGCTAATGGAGAGAGCTGATATATTACCGGGAGAAAGAGTAGAGGTTCTTAATCTAAATAACGGCAGTAGAATAACTACTTACACTATTAAGGGAGAGAGGGGTAGTGGTATAGTTTGTTTAAATGGTCCAGCGGCTCGTTCGGGATGTAAAGGTGATAGGATAATCGTTCTTTCTTACGGTTTGTATAATGAGGAAGAGATAAAAAAATTAAATGTTAAATTGGTAGAGGTAGATGAAAGGAACAAAGTTAAGAATACATTTTTGGGGTGAGAAGATACTGAGGACTAAGTGCCGGCAGGTAAAAGAGGTTAACGATGAAATTCGTAAGTTACTTGACCAGATGTGCGTTTTAATGAAGAATTGTGATGGGATGGGACTCGCTGCTAATCAGGCGGGATTAGATATTAGTTTAGTTGTGGTTAATTCGGGTAAGGAGATTCTTAAATTAATTAATCCCAAGATATTAAAGAGGGAGGGAAGCACAGAGTTTGAGGAGGGTTGTTTAAGTTTTCCTGGGTTATACATTAATATAAAGAGAGCAAGGAAAGTTTGGGTATCTTATTGGAATGAGAAAGGAGAGCCTTTAACTATAGAGGCTTCTGGCATATTAGCTGTGGTTTTACAACATGAAATTGACCATATCAATGGTGTTGTTTTTATTGATCGCCTTCCTCTATGGGGAAGAATAAAATTGAGGAAGAGACTTAAGGAGATAAAGGGAAAATACAAAAATGGAATGTCAGAATAAAGAAAGAAATTTAAAATTTTGTAGTTGTTCTTACCCAAACTGTTCCCGTAAAGGGATTTGTTGTGAGTGTATCCGTTATCATCTTTCCAATAGAGAATTACCAGGATGTTTCTTCCCTGCGAAAGAAGAAAGAACTTATAATCGTTCCATAGATTACTTTGTTTCTTTATATAAAAAATAATCTTACCATAAAAAGGATATAGCCATTTTAATAAGTGTTTTTAGTTGTGCAATATTAAAATGCCCATAAAAAATATTGATTTAACTATAATCGGTGGTGGTATAGCCGGTATCTCAGCAGGCATCTATGCACATAGAGCAGGATTAAATCCTATAATTTTTGAGAAGAATGTTTTAGGAGGACAACTTTTATATATTGATAGGGTAGATAATTATCCCGCAGTTTATCCTCATACACCTGGTATAAAATTTGTAGAGGTTCTTAATTCGACTCTTCAGGAATTCAAAGTGAATTTTATAAATGAAAGTGTAGAAAAAGTTGAATTATGGGATAAGGGTATTATTATTTATTCGGAAAATGATACTTATTTTTCGCAAGCTTTAATTATTGCTACAGGGGCTAAACCTAAGAGGTTAGGTGTAGAAGGGGAGGATTTATTAATTGGTAAAGGGGTTTCATTTTGTGCTATATGCGATGGTTTCTTTTTTAAAGATAAAGAGGTAGCGGTTGTGGGAGGGGGGAATAGTGCTGTAGAGGAAGCATTGTATCTATCCCATATGTGTAAAAAAGTTTACCTTATTCATCGGCGAGATAAATTACGTGCTTTGGATTATTTACAAAAGGAACTGTTTTTCCGAAAAAACATAGAATTAGTTTGGAATACCACTGTAGAAAAAATATACGGTGAGGGAAGAGTAGAGGGAGTTGTGTTGAAGAATTTAGTTGAGGATAAAAAATTTAATTTTTCTGTTAGTGCGGTCTTTATAGCTATAGGTATAGAGCCTGTTACAGAAATCTTTAGAAGTATTGTGGAAACGGATAGAGATGGTTATATAATTACAGATGAGTGGATGCACACATCACGTAAATTAATATACGCTTGCGGAGATTGTCGAAGAAGACCATTACGTCAACTAATTACTGCTGCAAGTGAGGGAGCTATAGCTGGTTTAAGTGCTTATAAGGATTTGATGGGTAATTATATAAGTCAATAACTTGAAGAGAAAAAATATACTATTTTTCATAAGAGTTCTTGTAGGTATAGGTATTATTCTTGCTTTATTTAAATTTATACCTTACAGTGATTTAGTTAGAATTTATAAAGGCTCGATAAAATTTTATTTTTTGTTTGTATTCTTTATAGGTATTTTATCACATATCATAGGTGCTTTGCGATGGGGGTATATACTTTATTCTTTAGGGATTAAATTAAAGATTAGAGAGATAATCTATGCCTATTTCTCTAGTTTATTCTTTAATCTTTTTTCTCCTTCAACTGTAGGTAGTGACATATTTAGGGGGGTAGCTCTTGGTTGGCATTATCATAATTTTTTCCGATTCTTACCTTCGGTAGTATTGGATAGGTTAAGCGGAGTGGTAGGTTTATCCATGCTTTCTCTAATAGGAATTATTGTGGGGAGAAATTTGATTCCTGATAAACGGCTATTCTTTATATTAACGATATTCCTAATAGTTGTTCTTTTTTCTGTATGTTTAATTTTAAATAAGAGTTTTCTAAAGTTCTTAACTCGCCGTTTGAATAAAAAAAATTTAAAAGCTAAAATATTAGCCTTAGGCGAGGGATTATCTTATATTTCTCATCCCTATAAGGTTTTTACATTAAGTATAGTTTATTCAATTTTGGGACATCTATTTACCTGTGTAATTTATTATCTTTTATCTAAGGCGTTCTTTTTGAATATAAGTATATTATACTTTTTTATTTTTGTTCCTATAACTGCATTTATCTCAGGGATTCCTATAACTGTTGTTGGTATGGGTACAAGAGATTTAGCAGCGGTATATTTTTTGTCTAAGATAGGGGTAGAAAAGAGTGTGGCTCTAAGTATTTCTTTAGTTATACTTTTTATCGCTCTTCTTATAGGGATATCGGGAGGTTTAATCTATGTTGTGGTATATCATAGATGGATGGAACGTCGTGCATAGTATACCTTCAGTTAAGAGTAGCCCATTACCTATACGCGACCTTATATTTTTTATTAGAAGATTCAAATTAACAGGAAGTAATAACAATAGAGTTACCATTGTATTTGATGGATACTTTGATATGCCTAATATGGCAGGTATAGATAAAGGTTTTGAGGTTATATTTAGTGGGGATAAGAGCGCTGATGAAGTTATTAAGGAGAAGGTTAGAAGGTATAAAAAAAAATATCAAATAGTTATGGTTAGTAACGATAACCAGATAATAGATTATGTTAAGCTACAAGGAGTAAGGATATTGAGGGTTAATGATTTTTTGAATAAAGTTAAGAAAAAGAAGACAAAAGATTCCCCTACTGGAAAATATATAACTTATAAAGAAGAGGAAGAGATAAATTCAGAGTTAAGGAAGATATGGTTATAGTAATATGGGGTTTATAAAATTTTTAGGGACAGCAGGAGCTCGTTTCGTGATGATTAGACAACTTCGTTCTTCTGCTGGTATATGGATAAATTTTAAGTCAACGAATTTGATTATTGACCCCGGTCCGGGAACGATTGTAAAATGTAACAGTGCTAAACCAAAGTTAGATGTAAGTAGTTTAGATGGAGTTATTCTTACCCACAAACATCTTGATCATTCTAACGATGTTAATGTTATGATTGAGGCTATGACTGAGGGAGGATTTAGAAAAAGAGGGTTCCTTTTTGCTCCTTCTGATAGTTTGGGTTGTGATGGTGTTGTTTTTTCTTATCTTAAAAGTTTTTTAGAGAACATAGTTATTCTTAAGGAGGGTTTATATAGAATAGGGGATATAAGTTTCTCCGTGCCGATAAGGAATATACATTCTGTAGAAACCTATGGTGTTAAATTTCTATTTGATAGAGATGTTGTATCTTTTGTTTCTGATACTAAATATTTTGCTGGTTTGATAGATGCTTATAAAGATTCCACAGTTTTAGTTATGAATGTGGTTTTTTACCAACCACGTAGTGAGTATGAGCACCTTAGCCTCGATGATGCGTTAGAGATGATTAGGAATATAAAACCTAAAAGGGTAATTATTACTCACTTTGGAATGAGTATGTTAAAAGCTCAACCACATATTTTAGAGAAAAAACTAAAAGATGATTTTCCTAATATAATATTTGCTTACGATGGATTTAGTATGGAGGTTCCTTTAGACAATAAACAATGAGATTATTATTTATTTACTCTATTTTTGTTCTTTTTATTTCCCTTTTCCCTCTAGAAGGACCACGATTTTTAGGTGGTATACCTTGGGATAAGATAATCCATTTTTTTATTTATTTTATTTTCGCTATAATTACCTATAAAACGTTCTTTAAAAGTTTACATCCTTATCTGTATGTTTTCGTTTATAACTTCTCTTTTGGTTTGATAGTAGAGATTATTCAGTATTTTTTACCTTATAGAACTTTTGAATTTAAGGATTTATTTTTTAATTCCTTAGGTATTTTGTGTGGTTTGATTTTTTTAAGATATTTTAACCTATCTTTAGAAATTAAATAATGAATGAACCATTCCAAATAGTATTTAACGATGAGTATTTGATTGTAATAAATAAGTTAGCTAAAATACTTGTTCATCCTTCGCCTCGTAAAGAGAGATATACCCTTACAACCATCTTATCTAAAAGTATAAATGAGGAGGTTTACCCTTGCCACAGGTTAGATAGACAGACTAGCGGTTTAATAATATACGCTAAAAGTAAAGGTATTCAGAAAAAAATTATGGAGGAGTTTATAAGAAGGGAAGTTAAAAAAAAGTATATAGCTTTTATAAAAGGTAGAATGCCTTATAAGAAGGGATTATTAAAAGATTATATACTTGACCGTGAAGGTAAAATATTTGGTGAGAAACGGAAGCAAGCAGTGACAGAATATAGAGTTTTAAATGTATTTGATAATTTTAGTATTTTAGAACTTATGCCTATAACTGGTAGAACCAATCAGTTAAGAATACAGTTGGCAAAAATTGGTAATCCTATTTTAGGAGAGAGTAAGTATGCTTTTCGGCGTGACTTTTATTTTGAAGGTAGAAAGATAAATTTTAGAAGGTTAGCTTTGCATGCCTATTTTATAAGTTTTATCCATCCTATAAGGAGAGAGCGGGTTAATTTAAAGGTGGATTTGCCCGAAGATATGAGGAGGTGGTTAGAAAAAATGCAAAATAAATTTAATTGAAGGGGAGAATATGAAAGTAGAGTTACTCTCTTACACTAATAATCCCAGAGAAGTTATTTATGCAAGTGCACGTCAGTGTTATTCCAAATATTCTGCTTATAAGATTTATACAGAAAAAGAAAAAATATCTTCTACCAAACTTAAAGAATTTATCGCCCATTTAACTAAAAGGGGGCACCTAAGTCCATTAGAGCATATAAGTTTTACTTTTGCCGTGGAAGGTATATCAAGAGTTTGCACTCATCAGTTAGTTAGGCATAGGCTTGCTTCTTACTCTCAACAGAGTCAGCGTTATGTGAGTATGGATAATTTTGATTTTATTATCCCACCAACTATCACTAATAATAAGGAAGCTAAGAAGATTTTTTTGGATACGATAGATTATATCAAATCTTCTTATAAAAAATTGAAAGATATTATGGAGGTATCGTCTGAGATAGAAAAAGAAAAGATAAATCAAGATTTACGTTTCCTTCTACCACAAGCTGTAGAGACTAAAATAGTTATCACTATGAATGCAAGAGAATTGATGCACTTTTTTTCTGAAAGACTGTGTGTGCGTGCTCAATGGGAGATAAGAGAATTAGCAACAGAGATGTTAACAATTGTAAGAAAAATATTACCAGAAGTTTTCATTTTTAGTGGACCAAAATGTAATCAATTGAAGTATTGTCCTGAAAATTTTAAAGAGTGTAAGTTGTATAAAGCTTGGGTAAAAAAGAAAAATGATTACTTAGTTTAATTTTGTTTTTAGAAATTGCATATTTGTAAATGTTTTGTAGTGAAAGTTAGATAAAGGTGTGTTTTACAATACACAAGCATAGCCCACTAACAATTCCTATACTCCAACTTAATATAGTCTCTAAACCACTAATAAATTCTTCTGTGATTGATAGTTTTTTTCTACTGATTATGAACACTATTGGTCTTAAGATAAGTATAAAGGATATATATATAAACAAATATTTTTCAAGAAGAAATATTGATACTAATCCAGCCCTTTCCAAAATACCATACCATTTCTCAAAAGTAGTAGAGGGAGTAAATTTTTTAATAATAGTGGTTTTAATATTTCTTATCATAAAATATCCATTATAAGTAGCAAGTATAAGAAATATAAGGTAGGTTATGGTTAGATTGTTATTGTAAAATGATATAATAAGATTATCTTTGGGATTGTCTAAAGGTGCTATTTGTCTAAGATTAGTTAATAGAATCATAGAGATAAAGCTAAGATGAAATATTTGGTCAAGTATATAAAAGAGAAAACTAAATTTCATACCCTTATAACTTAATTTTATAGAGTCTTGAAATAGATGGGTAATGGTTAGAAAAAAAATAAATCCCCATAGTCCCGGCAAATTGAGATATGGTAGAGATAAAATTATATAACATAGCATAATGATAGTAGCGTGAGGTATTATACCTATTAACCCTTTTTGTTTGAGGTTGTAAACTTTATTGAATTGGAGAGGGAAATCTCCTATAAGATGAGCTAGAACCAATCTTAGAAAAATAAACATAATTTTATTTATATTAGGAAAATATTCTACTATAAGCATAAGGAGTGGTCAAATATAATTAATTGTGGTATAAAATTATTTTTTAATAATAAACTTATATGATTATAAAGAAATTTTTCTCTCATCGTTATTTGGGTTTAGAAATTATTACTGTCCTTCTCATACTTTTTTTTGTAGTTATAATCTTTACTTTCCCGTTAATCCTTCATATTAATGAGGCTATACCTAAAGGGAGTGAGCCTCAAGCAGTAGCTATGTTCCAGTTGTATACTATGGAGTGGTTCGGTAAATTTTTAGAGAAGGGTGGTTCTTATTGGGATGCACCTTTCTTTTACCCTTATAAAGGCGCATTGGCTTGGAGTGAACCTCAACCTTTATCGTGTTTATTGGTTTGGTTAGTAGCTAAATTAACAGGGTATATTTTTGCTTACAATATCGTTTTAATAACTTATTTAGTAAGTGCAGGGTTAGCTACGTATCTGGTTAGTCGTCTTATTACTCAAGATAGTGTAGCTAATTTATTTAGCGCTATATGGGTTAGCGCGGGAGCTTACTCTTTACAACAGATCTGTGCTTTTCCGTTAGTGGGGGTGGGATTTATACTGTTTACTTTATTTTTTAGCTTTACATATATTTATAGAAAAAAAGAGGTTTATTTCTGGTTAGCGGTAACAATGTATATATGTAGTTGGTTAGTTTGTAAACAGTTAGCATTTTATCTTACACTGTCTCTAATTATAATTATAGTCCAATTCCTCAGTTTCTCCCTACCTAAACTTAATTTTTTCAAGTATTTTTTAGCAATATTAATTGTAGGAATATCTATTATACCTTTTTCCTTTTACCAGCATAATCTTTCTCAAAGCATGGGTTTTGGATGGAAAATTAGGGAGATAAAAGGTATCCTAAGATTTCCACAATTATTTATACCTGCTTACGACCACTGGTTAACTTCAAGGATAATGGGGTGGAAGATTTATTCTTGGGATATTGGTATAGTTAATTTACTACTTATCGTTTTAGCTATATTTATGGGCATATTTAAATCATCTTTACTTAATAAATATCAAAAGAAATTGTTGATTGGCTTAGTGATGGTTTCTATGGTTTCTATAATTTTAGGTTTTGGGCATAAATTTGGTTTTGTAATTAATGGCCAAAGATGGAGTTTTTACAATTTATTTTTTAATTTACCTTTTATAAAGTTTATTCGCACACCTTCAAGATTTGTTTTTTTTGCTATATTTGGAGTAAGCATTCTATCTTCTTTTTCATTGGCATATTTAAGAGATAAAATTAAAATTTTTAAAGCAAGGTTATTTTTTACATCATTTTCCTTCATCCTACTATTTATGGAGATGTGGTGTATGCCTATATCTTTGGTTTTCCCCAAAAAAACTTATAAAGAACACTTTTTAGTAGATAATTGGTTAAGTAAAGCTTATCCTAAGAAAGCTTTATTAGAGATACCTTCGCCTACCCATATCTGGCCAAATTATATTGATTATGAAGTAGAAGCTATGCTTAGAGGTTTATACCATGGTCATTACTTGGTTAATGGGTATGCTACCTTTTCTCCTCCCACTTTTAAGCAGTTAAGGGAAGCTATAGAGAATGATTTTGAGGGTAGAGGGCAACGTTATATTAGAGCTTATGGTTTGCGTTACGTTCTTGTTCACAATCATAGAATTTCTAAATCACAGTTAGAAAAAATTTCTAAATTCTGGAGTGATAAAATAGTTTATAAGGATAAAGAGCATACTTTATATCTATTACCCAATTATGATAAAAATAATTTAAAAGATTTTCTACCCCAAATAATTAGATTAAGCAATATTCCTAAGGAAGGGAAGCTTTACTTTGCATTTTTACCTGAGAAGAGGAACCAAGCTTTACTTATTACTCCTCAAGATAGATACGAAGTTTATTTTATTTGGAAAGAAATTGATGGTAAAATGGTAAAAAGAAAAGTTCGTTTTCTTAGTGGTGTTATTATTGATAGTTTACACGATGGTTTCTACTTTCGTATTATTAAAAAAGATAATAGGATAATCCAAGCTAAGTTAGTTCCTTGGGAGGAAGCAGTTAAATATCTTAGGAAAGAAGATAAACAGTGAGGTAATTATGTCTAAAAATAAAATAGGAGCAAATACTTATTTATACCCTATGCCTGTGACTATTGTGGGAGCTAATGTTAATGGTAAAGCTAATTTTGTTACCGTAGCTTACTGTGGGATTGTTCAACATAAACCACCGATGATTTCTGTAACTTTAAGTAAATCTCATTACACTAATTTAGGTATAAAGGAGAATAATACATTTAGTGTGAATATTCCTTCAAGGGATATGGTTTCAGTTACCGATTATATTGGATTGAATTCAGGTAGAGACATAGATAAGTCTAAGTTATTTAAGATATTTTATGGCAAACTGAAAACTGCTCCCCTGATAGAAGAAGCTCCCTTAAATCTTGAATGTAAGCTTATTCAGTGTTTAGATTATGGTGGTAGTGGAGAGATATTTATGGGAGAAATAGTGGAGGTTTATATTGAGGAAGGGATGCTTACCGAAGGTTTACCTGATATAGAGAAGATAAAGCCATTTATCTTCTCTATGCACGATGGCAATTATTGGGAAGTAGGTAAGCGTATTGCTAAAGCTTGGGATATAGGAAAGATTTATAAAAGATAATTTATTTTTGATAGGAGGTAGTTTTATGGATACGGTATTTAAAAGAAGGAGTGTGCGAAAGTATATTGATAAAGATGTTTCTGAAGAGTTTATAAAAAAGATTTTAGAGGCAGGGATGAGTGCTCCTTCGGCAGGCAATGAACAACCTTGGCATTTTATTGTAATAAGGAAAAAAGATACTCTAAAAGAGATAGCTGAGGTTAGTCCCTATGCTTATATGTTAAAAGATGCCAATGTAGGGATTGTAGTTTGTGGTGATTTGTTACTTGAGAAACATAAAGGTTATTGGGTGCAGGATTGTTCAGCAGCGGTAGAAAATATGTTAATAGAAGTAGCCGAGTTAGAGTTAGGTGCAGTATGGTTAGGAGTATATCCTGTGGAGGAGAGGGTAGTTTACATTAAAAGATTCTTTAAATTGCCCGATAATATTATACCTTTTGCTATCGTATCTATAGGTTACCCTTTGAGTAATCCTGAACCTCAAATAAAATATTTAAAAGACCGCGTTCATTATGAGGAATGGTGATTTTGAGAAAATTATAGGAAGAGTGATTATGGTGAATAACTTTTAAAAATTTGACAGTGTAGAGGAAATCTTATATAATTTACAAGATGAATAATTATTTTAAATTAGAGAAAATAGTTAAAGAGGTTGGTAATCCTTATGAGGAAACTCATTTCCCCAAGGAGGGATATATAAGAGAAATTTTGGATAATTTCCAAGAGGAGAGATTTGTTTCTTTAGGGGGGAGGTTAATAGCTAAGAGAGAACATGGTAAGTCTATATTTGGTCATATTGCTGATATTTCTGCTAAAATACAGATATATGCGCGTCTGGATATTTCTTCTTTTAGCTACGAACTTCTAAAAGAGTTAGATATCGGTGATATGGTGGGTATAAAAGGTAACCTTTTTAAGACAAAAACGGGAGAGATAACTGTATTGGTGAAAGAACTTAAGCTTTTAGCTAAATCTTTAAGGACATTACCTGAAAAATGGCATGGTTTAAAAGATGTAGAGACAAAGTATCGGCAAAGGTATATAGACTTAATAGCCAATCTATCTACGAGAGAAGTTTTTCTTAAAAGAGCAAAGATTATAAATTTTATAAGGGATTTCTTTAATCAAAATGGTTATATTGAGGTAGAGACACCTATCTTACATCCTATTCCAGGAGGAGCAAGTGGTAAACCCTTTGTTACTCATCATAATGCTACGGACAGTGATGTTTATTTAAGGATAGCTCCTGAGCTTTATCTAAAGCGCCTTATTGTAGGTGGATTTGATAAAGTTTACGAAATAGGTAAGAGCTTTCGTAACGAAGGTATTTCCATAAAACATTCTCCTGAGTTTACTATGTTGGAAGCGTACTGTGCTTATAAGGATTATAATTATATGATGGAATTGTGTGAAGAGTTATTTTCAAAATTGGTTAAGGAATTTAACCACGGTTCATTACTACTTAATTGTCAAAGTAGAAGAATAGATTTTACCCCTCCCTGGCCAAGAGTTTCTTTCTCTCAATTGTTTAAGGATGAATTTGGTGTGTTACCTGACGATGAGCAGAGTATGGTTTTAGATAAGATATGTAAAAAATTAAATCTTTCTCTAAGTGAGTTATCTCGTTCACAGATTATTAATATAACTGAGGATTTAATTGAGAGATATTATCCTCAAGATAAACCCACATTTGTTACTGATTTTTTTAATTGGACATCTCCTTTAGCTAAAACTAAGAAGGATAATCCTTATCTATTAGAGAGATTTGAATTGTTTATTGGTGGGATAGAAGTAGCCAATAGTTATTCCGAGCTTAATGACCCTATAGAGCAGAGGAAAAGATTTGGTGAACAGATAAAATTAGAGGAGGATTCAGGTAAAATAGATGAAGATTTCCTTCTAAGCTTAGAGTATGGTATGCCACCCACAGCAGGGTTAGGAATAGGTATAGATAGATTAATTATGATTTTATTGAACCAATCCTCAATAAGAGACGTGATACTTTTCCCTCTGCTTAAACCTTTACCTAATGATTCTTGAGTTCCATTTAGCTAAACGTTATCTTTTTAGAGGTAGAGCCAAACATATTTCTTTTATAAGTGTAGTGGCTTGTTTGGGGATTACCTTAGGGATAGCTACTCTAATT
>JAMWDA010000026.1 GCA_023818995.1 Candidatus Omnitrophota bacterium | reverse complement strand
TTTTCTCCTGCTTTATTAACTACATCCAATGTGGTCATAAACTATCTTTTAACCTTTTTAATCTTTAATATTGTTTTTACCGAGCCAGGAATAGCCCCTTGGATAAACAAAACATTTTTCTCCTTATCTATCTTCAAAACTCTTAGATTTCTAATCGTTACATAAGAATTACCCATGTGACCAGGCATCCTATGACCTTTAACTACTCTACCAGGATCGGTATTGGCTCCTGCTGAACCCATACGTCGATGGGTCATTGAACCATGAGAATCTGGTCCTCCTGACCAACCATGACGTCTCATCCCTCCTTGAAAACCTCTCCCTTTATTCTTGGCACGCACATCTACCTTATCTCCTTCAGAAAATATTTCAATACCTACATCCTTATTCACTTCTAAATTACTCTCATCCTCTATTTCTACCTCTTTAATCATTCTATAGGGTTCAACTCCCATCTTGCTAAAATAACCCAAGAGAGGTTTTTTTAAGCGATTAACCCTATCGGGAGAAACCTTAAAACAACCTATTTTTGCTCTAATTTTTGTAGGATAAATTACCTTTTCTAAGATACGGACAGGCTCAACCTCTACTACACTAACCCCAAACATATTACCATTTTCATCAAAAACTTGAGTCATTCCTAATTTTTTCCCAAAAATTTCTTTAATCATATCTCTTAAAGAAAATAAAATATCTTCTCCTTAAAAGATTACCTTCACACTTTTTAATCAAAAAATACTTAAACTTCCTGGGTTATTTCTACATTTATCCCTGCAGGAAGATTCAACTTACGTAAAGCCTCTATGGTTTTAGGTGTAGGATTATCTAAATCAATTATTCTCTTATGTATAGCTAACATAAACTGTTCTCTTGACTTCTTATCTATGTTTGTAGAACGATTAACTGTGTAAATTTTTTTCTTAGTAGGTAGAGGTATTGGACCATTAACCTTTGCTCCTGTTCTTAAAGCTACTTCAATTATTTCTTGAACCGACTGGTCCAAAAGTCTATAATCAAAAGCTTTTAATTTTATCCTAATCTTAAGCATCACTATTATTGATTATGCGAGGATTTCCGTTACCACTCCTGCTCCTACTGTTCTTCCGCCTTCTCTTATGGCAAAACGCATCTCCTTCTCAATAGCAACCGGTTGAATAAGCTCTACTTCTACGTTAACATTATCTCCCGGCATAACCATCTCTACACCTTGAGGTAACTTTACTGTTCCTGTAACATCGGTTGTTCTTATATAAAACTGAGGTCTATATCCACTAAAAAATGGTGTATGCCTACCACCTTCCTCTTTTTTTAAAGCATAAATTTGAGCTTTAAACTTGGTATGGGGGGTAATCGAACCGGGAACAGCAATTACCATTCCACGTTCTACTTCATTCTTCTCTATACCTCTTAAAAGTAAACCTACATTATCTCCCGCTTGACCTTCATCAAGTAGTTTACGAAACATCTCTATTCCTGTAACTACTGTTTTCTTAGTAGTAGGAGCTAATCCTACAATTTCTACTTCATCATTTAATTTTACCTTTCCCCGTTCTATCCTACCAGTAACTACCGTTCCTCTACCAGAGATAGAGAAAACATCCTCTATCGCCATAAGTAAAGGTTTATCGATATCCCTCTTAGGAGTAGGTATATGCTCATCAACCGCTTTCATAAGTTCCAGTATTGATTTACAATTAGGACAATCTTCTTTACCGCATCCACACTGCAAAGCTTTCCATGCAGAACCTCTCACCACGGGTATAGTATTGCCGGGAAATTCATACTTAGAAAGCAATTCTCTCACTTCTATCTCTACTAAATCAACTAACTCCTGATCCTCCATTAAATCAACCTTGTTAATAAATACTACAATGGCAGGAACATTTACCTGACGAGCTAAAAGTATATGTTCTCTTGTCTGAGGCATTGGCCCATCGGTTGCTGCTACTACTAAAATAGCACCATCCATCTGTGCTGCCCCTGTAATCATATTCTTAATATAATCAGCATGTCCGGGACAATCTATATGGGCATAGTGCCGATTATTGGTTTCATACTCAACATGGGAAATAGCAATTGTTAAAATTTTTGTCTCATCGCGTCTACCTTGAACTTCACTTGCTTTTGCTACCTCATCGTAAGGTATATATTTAGATAAACCTCTTGCTTCCATTACTTTGGTGATAGCTGAAGTTAAAGTAGTCTTACCATGGTCAACGTGGCCAATTGTTCCAATGTTAACATGGGTTTTTGTCCTAACAAATTTTTCTTTACCCATTTTACACCTCCCCTTTAATTCTAATTAAAATTTAATTATTACCTAATTTATATTCACCTACCCAATATCTTTACTAATATATCCTGAGGAACTTGCTCGTAATAATAAGGTTCTATTGTATACGAACCTCTACCTTGTGTCAAGTTCCTTAAAATATCCGCATAGTTAAAAACTTCTCTTAGGGGCACTTCTGATTTAACTATTTTTATGTTTTTTTTCTCGGAAATCGCTGTTATTTTTGCTCGGCGAGTATTTAAATCAGCAATTACCTGACTTAAATACTCTTCAGGTGTAATTACCTCTAAATCCATTATCGGCTCAAGAAGAATTGAGCCTGCCTTTTTTAAACCTTCTTTAAAAGCTATTTCACCAGCAATCTTAAAAGATAATTCTGAGGAATCAACCTGGTGATAAGAACCATCTATTAGAGTAACTTTAACATCAATCACAGGATACCCACCTAAAATTCCCGAATTTGCCGATTCTAAAACTCCTTCTTTAACCGCGGGAATAAACTCCTTAGGGATCACTCCTCCTTTTATTTTATTTTCAAAAATAATCCCTCCCTTCCTATTAGGTTCCATAATAAAAATAACATGACCGTATTGTCCTCTACCACCGGTTTGTTGAATAAATTTACCTACTGTTTCTACCTTCTTAGTTATTGTTTCCTTATAAGCTACCTGAGGTTTTCCCACTTTACCCTCAACTTTAAAATCATTAAAAAGCCTATCTACCATAATCTCTAAATGTAACTGTCCCATACCCGAAATTATATTTTGACCTGTTTCCGAATTATAAGATACGTGGAAAGAAGGGTCCTCTTCTTCTAATTTATTCAAAGCAAGAAAGAGTTTCTCCTGGTCAGCTTTTGTCTTGGGTTCTATAGCCAGAGATACTACCGGTTCAGGAAATTTTATCGTTTCCATAAGCATAGGCGCTCTTTCATCACATAAAGTATCACCGGTAGTCGTATCTTTTAATCCCACAAAACATACTATATCCCCTGCTTTTGCTTCATTAATTATCTCTTGCTTATTAGCGTGCATCCTTACAATCTTACTTATTTTTTCACGAACATCCTTGTTAACATTGTATACGTAAGAAGAAGTATTTATTTTACCAGAATATACACGTGTATAAAAAAGTTTTCCTACAAAAGGGTCAGTAAAAACTTTAAAACATAACGCACAGAAAGGAGCTTTATAACTTATCTCTCTTTGCTCGATCTTCTCTTTATCTATACTAACACCCGTCACTACTTTTAAATCTAAGGGAGAAGGCAAAAATTGGCATATAGCATCTAAAAGTAACTGTATGCCTTTGTTTTTCAATGAAGAACCACATAGTATAGGATAAAACCTATTTTCTATAACATACTTTCTAATAATCCTAATAAAATCTTCTTCAGGGATATCATCACCATTCAAAAATTTGTGCATAAACTCATCATCCAATTCCGCTAATTTTTCAATAAGTTCATCACGAAACTTTATAGTTATTTCCTTCAGATTATGGGGAACATCTTTATAGACAAAATCCAATCCCAAGTCATCTAAATAGTAGATAGCTTTGTTTTTCAATAAATCAACTATACCAATAAACTCATCGTTATCATAAATAGGTAGATGAATAGCACAAGCATTTACTCCTAATTTTCCTCTGATATCATTGATCACAGCAAAAAAATCTGCACCTATTCTATCCATCTTATTAACAAAAATTATTCGTGCTACTCTATATTTATCCGCTTGTCGCCAAACGGTTTCACTTTGCGGTTCCACTCCTCCTACTCCACAAAAAATTACTACTGCACCATCAAGAACTTTTAAAGAACGTTCAACTTCTACAGTAAAATCTATATGACCAGGAGTATCAATAATATTAATATGGTAATCATTCCATTGACAATAAGTCGCTGCACTGGTTATAGTTATTCCTCTTTCTCTTTCTTGTTTCATCCAATCAGTAGTAGTAGTCCCTTCATCTACTTCTCCCATCTTATAAAGCCTGCCACTATAAAAGAGAACTCTCTCTGTAGTGGTAGTTTTACCAGCATCAATATGGGCTATAAACCCAATATTTCTTATCACAGCCAATT
The DNA here is from genome assembly GCA_023818995.1 of Candidatus Omnitrophota bacterium. GTDB lineage: Bacteria > Omnitrophota > Gorgyraeia > Duberdicusellales > 4484-171 > JAMWBQ01. Next base: position 8,308 of record JAMWDA010000026.1, on the reverse strand, counting down.
CTTTCTCCATAAGTAAAAGCGTCGTAACCACTTTCCTATAAAAACAATAAATTAATTCTCATAAATTACCATTTAAAATGAGCAAATGCCCTATTAGACTCTGCCATTTTATGAGTATCTTCCTTCTTTTTTATAACTGCCCCTTCATTTTTATAAGCATTTATAATTTCCTCAGCTAATTTAATACTCATCTTCTTACCTTTCTTCCCTCTCGCTACATCTCTTATCCATCTCAAAGCCACAGATAAACCTTTATCTTTAGGAACTTCTATAGGAACTTGATATGTAGCCCCACCTATTCTACGCGGTCTCACCATCAATCTCGGACGAGCATTTTCTAAAGCAGTGTTAAATATTTTTAAAGGGTCATCGTTAAGTTTCTCTTTGACGTAATCAAATGCACCATAAACTATTTTTTGAGCTATACTTTTTTTCCCTTTTAACATTATAATATTTATAAAATGCCCAATAATCTCAGAGTTATATTTAGAATCAGGTTTTATCTCTCTTACCGCCGCTCTTCTTCTTCTCATCTATCACCTTCCTGTTTATTGTTTTGGTTTTTTAGCTCCATATTTAGAGCGGGAACGTTTTCTATTCTGAACCCCTTGCGTATCCAATGTACCTCTTACAATATGGTATCTTACACCTGGTAAATCTTTAACTCTCCCCCCTCTAACTAACACTATAGAATGTTCTTGAAGATTATGTCCTTCACCGGGTATATAAACTGTAACTTCAGCACCATTAGTTAACCTCACTCTTGCCACTTTTCTTAATGCTGAATTAGGTTTCTTAGGGGTCATAGTTCTTACTTGAATACAGACACCCCTTTTTTGAGGCGAACCTTTTAACGCTGGCGATTTAGTCCTTCTCTGTTTGGGTATACGTGGTTTTCTTAATAACTGTGATATCGTAGGCATTTTATCTCCTTAAATTAAAATTATAATTATCCTTGTTTATCTATCTCTATATCCCTATATATTTTTAATCCTGTTCCCGCAGGAATAAGATGCCCAACTATAACATTCTCTTTTAAACCTCTTAACTCATCTACCCTCCCAGCACAAGCTGCCTCTGTTAGCACTCTGGTAGTTTCCTGGAAACTAGCAGCGGAGATAAAACTACGAGTATTTAAAGATGCTTTGGTAATACCTAAAAGCAGGGGAGCTGCTGTTGCTGGCTTACCTTTATTTTTCACGACTTTCTCATTTTCATTTTTAAAATCCCACTTATCCACAGTCTCCCCGGGAGAAAATTGAGTGTCACCAGGGTCTATAATCCTTACCTTTTTCAACATTTCTCTAATAATTATCTCTATATGTTTATCATTTATACTTACACCCTGCAACCTATATACTTCCTGAATCTCATTTACCAAATACTCCTGTAAAATTTTATCTCCACATACACGCAAAATATCTTGAAGAATTATTGGTCCTTCGGTAAGTTGCTGACCAGCTACTACACTATCACCTTTATAAACTATGGGATGTGCTCCTGAAGGTATAGTATACTCTCTCTTCATCCCTGTAGAACTTCTTACAATAATTTTACGTTCACCCTTCTCTTCTTTAAACTCTACAAATCCATCAATCTCGCTTATAATCGCTGAGTTCCTCGGACGTCTTGCTTCAAAGAGCTCGGCTACTCTTGGCAAACCACCTGTAATATCTCTGGTTTTTGCTACCAAACGAGGTGTTTTAGCAATTATATCCCCTGCTTCTACGATATTTCCTTCTTCTACCATTATATGTGCCCCTGTAGGTATAGGATAAATACCCAAAACCTCATCATTTTCCGAGAGTATTAAAATTTGGGGATGATAATCTCCTTTAAACTCTATAACCACCCTCTCTTTTCTTCCTGTAGCTAAATTCATCTCTTCCTGAATAGTTATACCTTCTATTATATCTTCGTATTTAATCTTACCTTTTACCTCAGTAAGAATTGGTGATGAGTAAGGATCCCATCTTACAAAAATCTCCCCTTTCTCTACCTTCTTACCATCCTCTACGGTAACCATTGCTCCTTGAGGTAAAGGGTTTCTTTGAATCTCTATGCCTTTATCATCATTAATACTTATCATACCATTGCGATTCAATACTACGAAATATTTATCCTTAGGAGATACTTTAAGATTATGGTATTTTACAAAACCTGAATCTTTTGCACGCACAAACGATCTCTCGGCAACTCTTGATGCTGTTCCTCCAATATGAAAAGTGCGCATCGTAAGTTGCGTACCTGGTTCACCTATAGATTGTGCAGCAATTATACCTACAGCTTCTCCAATCTCAACCATCTTACCCGTAGCTAAGTTTCTACCATAACATTTGGCACAAATACCTCTTTCTAATTCACAAGTAAGTGGACTCCTTATCCTTATCTTCTCAATTCCTAACTTCTCAATTTTATCGGCTTTCTCCTCAACTATCTCTTCACCAGCCTTAACTATTATCTCATCACTTATAATATCAACAATATTATCTAAGGCTACTCTACCTATAATTCTTTCTTTTAATGGCACAACCACATCTTCTCCTTCAACTATCTCTGAAACAGTAATACCATTAACTGTCCCACAATCTTCAGTAGTTACAATAACTTCCTGAGCTACATCTACTAATCTTCTTGTTAAATAACCTGCATCAGCAGTTTTTAATGCTGTATCAGCTAATCCTTTTCTTGCTCCATGTGTAGAAATAAAAAACTCCAATACACTTAATCCTTCACGAAAATTGGAAGTTATAGGTGTCTCAATAATCTCTCCTGATGGTTTTGCCATAAGCCCTCGCATACCGGCGAGTTGCCTTATCTGTAATTTAGAACCACGTGCACCGGAATCTGCCATCATAAATACGGGATTAAAACTATCCAGCCCCTTAAATACTAAATCCGATATTCTATCGGTTATTCTTGTCCATATATCAATAATTTTATTATGCCGTTCTCTTTCCGTAATAATTCCTCTTTTATACTGCTCTTCTACTTTAAGCAATTCTTCGTTAGCCTCTTTAATGAGATCCCACTTCTTAGATGGTATATTCAAATCGTTTACACCCATACTTATCCCTCCCAATGTAGCATACTCAAAGCCGAGTTCTTTCAATCTATCTAAGAGATGGATTGTCTCGTTATGCCCAAATTTCTTATAACATTCACTTACTATATTAGAAATCTTTTTCTTATCTAAAACCTCGTTAACGAAAGGAAACCCTTCGGGAAGAATCTGATTAAATATAACTCTTCCCACAGTTGTATCTATAAGTTTACTTTCTCCTTTTTCTTTTATCCTCACTTTTATCTTGGCATGAAGTTCTACCTCTCCATCGTTATAGGCAATAACCACTTCCTCGGGAGAAGAGAATACTAAACCCTCTCCTTTTGCTTTATCCTTAACAACTGTAAGAAAGCGACAACCTAAAATTAAATCCTGGCTAGGAGTAATTATCGGTCTACCATCAGCGGGAGAAAAAATATTATTTACAGAAAGCATAATAATTTTTGCTTCTGACTGTGCTTCTATAGACAAAGGAACATGCACAGCCATCTGGTCACCATCAAAATCAGCATTAAAAGCTGTACAAACTAAAGGGTGCAATTTAATTGCTTTACCTTCAACCAGAACAGGATAAAAAGCCTGTATACTCAAACGATGAAGAGTGGGGGCACGATTAAGAAGAACAGGGTGCCCTTTAATTACTTCTTCCAAAATATCCCATACTTCTACTCTCGCTCTTTCCACCATTCTTCGTGCACCTTTAATTGTGTGGACAAACCCCTTTTCTCTAAGTTTCTTGATAATGAATGGTTCAAATAATTCTAGTGCCATCTGCTTAGGTAATCCGCACTGATGAAGTTTTAATTCCGGACCAACTACTATAACGCTTCTACCGGAATAATCTACACGTTTACCTAAAAGATTTTGTCGGAATCTACCCTGTTTACCTTTGAGCATATCGGATAGACTCTTTAGTGGTCTATTCTGTGGACCGGTAACCGCTCTACCGTGTCTGCCATTCTCTATAAGAGCGTCAACTGCTTCTTGAAGCATTCTCTTCTCATTTCTAATAATAACATCGGGAGCCCCTAAGCTAATTAGTTTCTTTAAACGATTATTTCGGTTAATTACTCTTCTATAGAAATCGTTAAGATCGGAAGAGGCAAATCTTCCTCCTTCTAAAGAAACCAAGGGACGCAAATCCGGGGGGATAACTGGTAATACCTCTAAAACCATCCATTCAGGCTTATTACCCGAACGTTTAAAATCCTCAATTATCTTAAGGCGCTTCATTAACTTTTTAGCAGATGCGGATGTTTTAATATCTTGAATTTCCTTACTAATCTGTTTACTTAACTTTTCTAAGTCCACCTCTTTTAACATCTTCTGTATTGCTGAGGCACCAATATCAACTTTAAAATCTCCCTTATACTCTTTCATATATTGGTGATACTCCTCTTCAGTCAAAAGTTGACCGTTCTTTAATGGTGTATCGGCAGGATCCAAAACAACAAACTGTTCGTAATAAATAATTTTTTCTAATTCTCGTAAGCCCATATCTAAGATTGCTGATAACCGTGAGGGAATAACTTTAAAAAACCAAATATGCGTAACTGGGGTAGCCAATTCTATGTGTCCCATCCGTTCTCGGCGGCTAGAAGAATGAATAATTTCTACTCCACAACGGTCGCATTTGGAACCTTTGAATTTAATACCTTTAAGTTTACCACAATGGCACTCCCAATCTTTTACCGGCCCAAATATTCTTTCACAAAAAAGGCCATCCTTTTCAGGTTTCAATGTGCGGTAATTTAAAGTTTCCGCTTTCTTCACTTCTCCATAAGACCACGACCTTATTGCCTCAGGAGAAGCAATCTTTATAGATATACTATCGAATGAACTAACATCTTTCATCTTAATATTTTATTGTAAAGAATCTCTATCAGTTCTTACATCCAAACATAAACCTTGTAACTCTCTCATCAAAACATTAAAAGACTCAGGAGTAGAGGGGGTAAATTTGTGTTCACCTCGTACGATAGCTTCGTATATTCTTGTTCTACCTTTCACATCATCGCTTTTTACAGTCAACATCTCTTGAAGGGTGAACGCCGACCCATACGCTTCCAATGCCCAAACCTCCATCTCTCCAAATCTCTGCCCACCAAATTGAGCTTTACCTCCTAAGGGCTGTTGAGTAATAAGAGAGTAAGGTCCAATAGCCCGTGCATGAATCTTATCCTCTACCATATGAACCAATTTCATAACGTAAAGAACACCTACAACAACCTTCTGATGAAAAGGTTCACCTGTATAACCATCGTGTAAGGTAACTTTACCATCTTCTGGCAATCCTGCTTGTTTGAGCAATTCTTTTATTTTATCTTCTTTGACACTATCAAAAACAGGAGTAGCAATTCTTATACCTAATTTTTTTGCTGCCCATCCTAAATGCGTCTCCAAAAGTTGTCCTACATTCATTCTTGAAGGGACACCTAAAGGATTAAGTATTATATCTACTGGCGTACCATCTTCCAAAAAGGGCATATCCTCTTCAGGAAGCAACTTACCCACTACTCCTTTATTTCCATGTCTACCGGAAAGTTTATCCCCCTCGGAAACCTTTCTTTTCATTGCCACAAATATTACGACTCTCTTTAGAACACCTGTGGGCAACTCATCACCTTTTCTAATTTTAGCAATCTCAAACTCCTTCCTAATCTTTAACTCTTGTAATCTTTCCTCGTATATCTCTAAAATTCTCTTAGCATCTTCGTTATCCTCTATATCCTTATGGGTAATCTTATCATCACTCTTACCTAAGATAGCAGATAATCTCTGTTTCTTTTCTCTTTCGGTAATTTCTACCTCTTCCTCATAATACTTTTCAATCTCTTTAAGTTTTTTTAATTCCTCTGTCTTCTCTTTTTTTGACCTTCTACCTCTATCTTTTCTCTGGAAAACATCTACATGAATAACTACCCCATTAACACCCGGCGGAACTCTAAGAGATGTATCCTTAACTTCTGCTGCCTTTTCTCCAAAAATAGCTCTCAACAATCTCTCCTCGGGAGAAAGCTCCTTTTCACTTTTGGGTGTAACTCTACCTACAAGGATATCATCAGGAACAACCTCTACACCAATTCTAACTATACCATTTTCATCTAAATTTTTTAACGTCTCCTCACTTACATTCGGGATATCTCTGGTTAACTCTTCGTTACCTAAACGTGTTTCTCTTGCTTCTATCTCAAAACGCTCAATATGAACGGAAGTAAAAATATCATCTTTAACCAATCTCTCACTTACTATTATAGCATCCTCATAATTATAACCTCGCCAGGGTAAAAAAGCCACGAGCACATTCCTCCCTATAGCAAATTCACCAAACTTGGTTGCTGGACCATCAGCAATGATATCTCCTTTTTTAACATAATCACCCTTTTTAACTAATGGCCGTTGATTAATACAGGTATCAGCGTTAGAACGATTAAATTTTATAAGTTTATATAAAATATTACCTATCTTTATACTTGAACTATCAACCTTCTCTACGTACCCTGAATCTTTTGCAATAACTACCGCACCACTATCTCTGGCAACTTTCTCTTCCAAACCAGTAGCGACTATGGGTTCTTCTGTAAAAAGTAAGGGTACACCTTGACGCTGCATATTAGATCCCATTAATGCTCGGTTAGCATCGTTATGTTCCAAGAAGGGAATTAATGCTGTAGAAATAGAAACTATCTGATGGGGAGCAATATCCATATATTCTATATCCTTTACTGGTAAACGGGGGAATTTACCTTTGTATCTACAGTAAACCAAAGGATCTTTTATCACTCCATTGTCATCAATATTGGAAGTGATTTGAGCGATGACCCGGTTTTCTTCCTCATCGGCGGTTAAAAAATCAACTTTGTCTAAAACAACTCCTTTCTCTACCCGACGATAAGGTGTAACTAAGAATCCCAAAGGATTAATCTTAGCGTAGGTAGTTAAACTTGTTAAAAGACCAATGTTAGGTCCTTCAGGAGTTTCTATAGGACATATACGACCATAATGGGAGGGGTGCACATCTCTCACTTCAAATCCTGCTCTTTCTCTAGAAAGTCCTCCTGGTCCCATAGCAGAAAGTCTACGTTTATGAGTAATTTCTGCTAAAGGATTAGTCTGGTCCATAAATTGAGAAAGAGGACTTCTTCCAAAAAAATCATTAATTTGAGAAGAAAAAGCTCTAGAATTTATAAGATGTTGGATAGAAAACTCTTCGCTATTAGATATAATTGAACTTCTTTCTAAAAATGTCCTTTCAACTTTTAAAAGAGCTACTCTTACCTGATGTTGCAATAATTCTCCCACTAATTTTACTCTTCGGTTACTCAAATGATCAATATCATCTACCTCTTTTTCTCCATTCTTTACTTTTAATAAATTCTTTATTGCCTCCACACAAGTATCCAAATCTAAAACTCTCTTACTCAAGGGCAAATCCATTCCTAGTTTCTTATTTAATATATATCTACCTACCCGGCCTAAATCGTAACGCCGGTTATCCACAAACATTCTTCTAAATACCTCTTTTGCTGCTTCCAGAGTAACCGGTTCGGTTGGTCGCATTTTCTTATAAAAATCTAAAAATGCTTCGTTTTCATCTGAGGTAGTATCTCTTTTTACAGTATTAACTATTTCTGGGTAGGGTTTATCAGAAAACAATTTGTAAATTTCTTCGTTAGTGCTTATTCCAAACAAACGTAGAATTTGGGTAGCGGGGAAATTCTTCCTCCTATCAACAACAGCTGTTATAGTATCGTTTATCTCTGTTCTAAACTCTAACCAATAACCTCGGTAAGGAATAATCCTTGCGTAATACAATCTTTTACCTATAGGATGTATATCTTCCTCAAAAGATATACCAGGTGAACGTTGCAACTGACTCACCACCACTCTTTCATCACCATTTATAATAAATGAACCTACCTCGGTAATAAGAGGTATCTCACCCAAATATATTTCTTGTTCTCTAATAAACTTTAATGACTCACATAATCTAAGTCTTACTCTTAAAGAAACTGAATAAGTAATTGAACGTCTCTTACACTCTTCTACACTATAACGTGGCCTACTTAAACTATAACTTAAGAATTCTAAACGGTATTTACCACCTGGACTTTCCATAGGAAAAACTTCCATAAAAACTTCCTGTAACCCAACCCTCTTACGTTTCTCAGGCAAAACATCTGCTTGCAAGAATTCATCGTAAGATTGAAATTGGTGTTCTAAAAGATGAGGCAAAGGAAAAAC
>JAMWDA010000025.1 GCA_023818995.1 Candidatus Omnitrophota bacterium | reverse complement strand
TCCATCTTTCTAAGGGGCACTGTTGTCCTGTAGTTTATGCTGCTTTAGCTTTATGTGGGTATTTTGATATAGAGGAATTGTGGAAGTTGAGAAGATTAGGAGCTATGCTTCAGGGACATTTTGACCGCCGTGTGCCCGGCATAGATGTAAGTAGTGGTTCTTTGGGACAAGGTTTGAGTGTAGCGTTGGGTATGGCATTAGCGGGTAAGCTTGATAAGAAAGACTATCGTGTATACTGTCTTTTGGGCGATGGAGAAATTCAGGAGGGTAATATTTGGGAAGCAGCTATGGCTTGTTCACATTTTAAAGTGGATAATCTATGTGCAATTATAGATTACAATGGTTTCCAGATAGATGGAAGAGTGAAAGATGTGATGAATTTAGAGCCGCTTAAAGATAAATGGTTATCCTTTGGCTGGAACGTGATTCAATGTGATGGTCATAGTATAGAAGAGTTGTTAAATGCTTTTAAGCAAGCAAAGATAATCAAAGATAAACCAACAGTGATTATTGCCCATACGGTTAAAGGCAAAGGAGTATCTTTTATGGAGGGTGTAGTAGATTTTCATGGTAGAGCTCCTACGGAGGAGGAAATGAAATTGGCTTTGAAAGAATTGGGAGATTAGTAATATGGAACTATTGTACGCAAGAGATATATATGGAAGTGTTCTTAGGGAATTGGGTAAATTGTATCCTGAAATAGTGGTTTTAGATGCTGACCTTTCTTCTTCTACACGAACATCTTTGTTTGCTAAAGAGTTCCCTGATAGATTTTTTAATATTGGGGTTGCTGAACAGAATATGATGGGTATAGCAGCTGGGTTAGCTAGTTGTGGTAAAGTTGTTTTTGTTTCTACTTTTGCTATGTTTGCTACAGCCAGACCATTAGACCAAATAAGAAATACTATCTGCTATAATAATCTTAACGTGAAGATAGTAGCCACTCATGGAGGGATAACTGTTGGTGAAGATGGTGCTTCCCATCAAGCGATAGAAGATATAGCTTTTTTAAGGCCAATACCTAATATAAAAATAATTGTTCCTTGCGATGCTCTCGAAGCAGGAGAAGCAATAAAGGTTACTTATAGAACAGAAGGTCCATTCTATATTAGATTAGGGAGGGCAAAAGTTCCTACTATAGATAATAAGAAAGATTTTGTTTTAGGGGAAGGGTATATATTGGAAGAGGGTAAAGATTTAGCAATCATTGCTTGTGGAATAATGGTTAATGAAGCATTGATCGCTAATCAGATTTTAAAAAAGAAAGGTTACTCAGCAACAATTGTAAATATGCATACCATAAAACCTATTGATAAAAAGTTAATAGTTAATCTTGCCAGAGAATATAGAAAGTTATTAGTATGTGAAGAACATCAAAGTATAGGGGGATTATATTCAGCAGTGTGTGAGGTTGTTGCTGATAGTGAGCCGGTGATAGTAAAGAGTGTTGGTGTAAAGGATAGATTTGGACAATCAGGTTTGCCACAGGAGTTGATGGATCTCTATGAATTATCCAGCATCTATATCGCTCAAAGAGCAGAGGAACTCATTCTTCAATAATCTTCCCCTTAAAGTTATTTCTCCTGCCAAAATCAATTTATATCTTAACATTATTGGTAAGTATAAGGATGGTTTCCATAAGATAGAAAGCTTAGTGAATAGAGTTTCTCTATTTGATGAGTTGTTCATAAGTATTAATAAGAGTAATAAAATAAATATTTTTTGTAACCATAAAGAATTGGAAAACGAAGATAATTTGTGTTTTAAGGCAGCAAAACTAATCAAAGAAAGGTTCAATTTACCCTTCGGTTTCAATATACTTCTTAAGAAGAATATTCCTATTGGTGCTGGTTTGGGAGGAGGTTCTTCTAATGCCGCGTTTACTCTTAAGGGAATAGATAAACTATTAGATTTAAGAGTTCCTCAGAGGGAGTTATTTAAATTAGGGGCTATTTTGGGTAGCGATGTTAATTTTTTTCTTAGTGATACTTCCTGGGGGTATATAAAAGGTAGAGGAGAAAAGGTAACCTGTTTGGATTTGGAAACTAAACTAAACTATCTTGTTATCTATCCTAATATTAAATTATCTACTAAGGTAGTTTATCAAAACACAAAAGTAGGTTTGACAAAATTTATTAATCGTGTTAATATATTAATCTATTTATTAAAGCAGAGAGATTTATCATTGGTAGAAAAATTTTGCTTCAACTGTTTAGAGAAAAAAGCTTTTAATTTGGATATTAACTTAAAGAGCGTAAAAGAGTTCTTTGAAAGGAGGGGGTTTTTTTGTATGATGAGCGGTTCTGGGAGTGCTTTTTTTACAATTTTGAATAGATACAACCAAAAAGCAGAAGAAACATTGAAAAAAGAATTTTGCAGTAAGGGATGGTCTATTTTTGAAGCACAAACTTATTAAAAGGGAGGTTTGCTATGGAGATTACAGAAGTAAGGGTTTCTCTTCATAATGGTGATGGTAAAAGGCTTAAGGCTTACGTAACCGTCACTTTTGACAATTGTTTTGTAGTGCGGAATATCAAAATTATCGAAGGCAACAATGGACTTTTTGTTGCTATGCCAGCGAGGAAAATGAAACAATTTTGCTCTCGCTGTGGTAAAAAGACGGATGTAGGGGTTAGATACTGCAGTTCTTGTGGTGTGCAATTACCTCCTCCTCCCAGAGATGTCGCTCAGGATAAAACAGGAACACACCAGGATTTAGCCCATCCTATAACTCAGGAATTCAGAGATTATTTACAAAAAAAAGTTCTTGATGCCTATTACAAGGAGAAAGAAGTTCAGAGTAGTAAAAAGAGTTTTGATAGTCAAACTACCACTGGTTTTTAATAATTTTAACTAATAGAATTCTATTTGCCCGGTGGTGTAATTGGTAACACACGAGAATTTGGATCTCGGCTTTGAGGTTCGAGTCCTCACCGGGCAGAAAGATAAGGTATTATAAACGAATAGAAACGCAGGATAAGTTTACCAAAGTTTAGAGGATTTATTGTTAATATTCTGATTTTGGCATTTGTAAAGTAAAAATTTAATGATGGGAGAGAATAAAGTTACGGCGGTAGTTTTAGCTGCTGGTAAGAGTAAAAGAACAAAAACTACCTTACCAAAAGTTCTTTTAGAAGTAGGGGGTAGACCACTTATTTTTTATATATTAGACACTCTAAGAAAAGTAAAATATATAGATAATATAATTATAGTAACAGGACATAAGAGAGAATTATTAGAGGAGGCAGTAAAGAAAGTTTACCACGATATTAAATTTTCTCTACAAAGGGAATTAAACGGAACTGCTAAGGCTGTGGAATCAGCTAAAGAATTATTAACAGATAGCGAAAATGTTTTAGTCATTTGTGGAGATACTCCCTTGGTTACACCATCAACTATAAAAAAATTTATAAAAAATTTCTTTAAAGAAAATGCCCATTGTTCTATTATTACTGCTTATTTTAAAGAAAAAACAGATTTAGGAAGGATTATTAGGGATAGAGAAAATAATATAGAGAGAATTGCTGAGAAAGTAGATTTGGAAGATGAAGTAAAGATGGAGGAGGTTAATAGCGGTATATACTGTTTTAAAAAGAAATTTCTCTTTGATGGTTTAGGAGAGATAACTTGTCATAAGAAGAAAAAAGAGTATTTTCTAACAGATATAGTAAATATTTTCTATCGCCGAGGATTAAAAATTTTAGGTTTTACCTTAGATGATCCTAATGAACTTATAGGAGTAAATACCCAAGATAATCTTTCTCTGGTAAACAGATTGTTGAATAAAAGATTTATTGATAATTTAAGAGCTAAAGGAGCAGTTATTATAGATCCAGATACTACTTTTGTTAGTTACGATACTAAAATTGGTAGAGACACAGTGGTTTACCCCTTTACCTTTATAGAAAAGAATGTTATAATTGGTCGGAATTGTAAATTGGGTCCATTCGTTCATATAAGAAAGGATAGCGTGATAGAAGATAACGTATGTGTGGGTAACTTTGTTGAGATTAATTGCAGCAGATTAGGTGAGGGAGTGCGGATGAAACATTTTAGTTATGTAGGTGATACCACAGTAGGTAAGAAAGTTAATATTGGTGCAGGAACAGTTGTGGCTAATTACGATGGATATAAGAAGAATAAAACGTTTATTGAGAATGAGGCATTTATAGGTTCGGATACGGTAATTGTTGCTCCTGTAAGAATAGGTAAAAGAGCAAAGACAGGAGCAGGTTCTGTGGTTACAAAAGATGTAGAACCTAATACTGTGGTAGTGGGAGTGCCGGCAAAGATATTTAAGAAGATAAAAGGTTAATTATGGATAAACTTTTAATATTTAGTGGTAATTCTAATCTAAAATTGGCGAAAGAGATATGTGAGCATCTTGGTATAGAGTTAGGTAAAGCAATGGTTAGTAGGTTTAGCGATGGAGAGATTAGGGTTAAGATTGAAGAGAATGTTAGAGGCAAAGATATATTTGTTATTCAATCTACCTGCGCACCGGTTAATGAAAATCTTATGGAGCTTTTAATTATGCTCGATGCTTTGAAGAGAGCTTCTGCTTGGAGGTTAACCGCGGTTATCCCTTATTTTGGTTATGCTCGTCAGGATAGGAAGGACCAGCCGAGGGTTCCTATTACAGCAAAGTTAGTAGCTAACCTTCTTACTGAAGCAGGTGCGAGTAGGGTTTTAACGCTTGATTTACATGCTGGTCAATTACAAGGGTTTTTTGATATCCCTTTGGACCATCTTTACGCTATAGAGGTATTTTACAATTATTTTAAAGAAATAAAATTAGAAAAGTTAGTTATTGTTTCTCCCGATGTAGGAGGAATTAAGATGGCAAGAGCTTATGCCAAGAAGTTTTCTGCTAGTTTAGCTATTGTAGATAAAAGAAGGGATTCCCCAGATAGTACAGAAGTTATGCATATACTGGGAGAAGTGAAAAATAAAAATGTAATTTTGGTAGATGATATAATTTCTACAGGGAGTTCTTTGGTAGAAGCAGCAAAAGCTTTAAAAGATAATGGTGCAGGAAAAATTTTTTCTTGTGTAACTCATGGAGTGCTTTCCTCAGATGCAGTTAAAAAGATAGAGAGTTCTTGTATAGATTATTTAGTTGTTACTAATTCTATACCTTTAAGTGAGGAGAAAAAGATAGATAAGATTAAGGTTGTATCCGTAGGGAGACTTTTTGCCGAGGCAATAAAGCGAATACATAGGGAGGAGTCTATAAGTGTTTTGTTTGATTCTATAAGGAGCTGATTATGGAAAAAGTAATTATAAAAAGTATTCTTAGAGAAGGTAAAGGCAAAGAAAAGGTAAAAAAGATAAGAAGGAAAGGTTTTATCCCTGCTATAGTTTACAGTAGAAATTTTAATCTACCTGTAGAATTGCCTCTTTCATCTATGAAGATTCTTAAGAGTATACATTTTTCCGAAAATACCATCATTGAAATGGAAGTGGATGGTTACGATGATAAGGATAATCGTTTAAACGTTTTAATTAAGGATGTGCAGTATGACCCACTTAGGGAAGAAGTTATACATATAGATTTTATGAGAGTGTCTTTGGATGAAAAGGTTAAGGTAAAGATTCCTATCGTTTTAAAAGGAGAAAGTAAGGGGGTTAAAGAGGGAGGAGTATCGGAACAGATAATGTGGGATGTAACCGTAGAAGCATTGCCTTTGGATATTCCTGATAAGATAGAAGTAGATATTTCTCCTTTGGCTATAGGAGATACTATACATATCGTTGATTTGAAGATATCGGAAAAAGTGAGAATTTTAGCTTCTCCTGAAGATGCTATCGTGACTGTTGTTGCTAAAGAGGAAGAAGTGGTGGCTAGTGAGGAGGTTGCTAGTGCTGAGTCAGCAGAGCCGGAAGTAATAAAGGAGAAACCAAAAGAGGAGAAAGAGGAAAAAGAGAAGGAAGAGGAAAAGAAGTGAAATTGATTGTGGGACTGGGTAACCCCGGTAAGGAGTATATCAATACACGGCACAATGTGGGATTTATGGTTTTAGATAAATTAGCACAAATTAAAAATTTCTCTTTTAAGAAATCTTTGATTTTTAATTCTTATATTGCGAGAAAAAAATCTTTCTTGCAGGAAGTTATTTTGTTGAAACCATTGATTTGGATGAATAATTCAGGCAGATGTGTGCAAAAAGTGGTCAAAAGGTACGATTTACTTATTACAAGGGATTTACTTGTTGTTTACGATGATTTAGATTTAGAGTTGGGGAAGATGAGATTTAGAATAGAAGGTAGCAGTGCTGGGCATAAAGGGATGGTTTCAATCATCAAATCTCTTAATACTGATAAGATATGTAGATTAAGGATAGGTATCGGAAGACCAAAAGACAAAAGTAAGGATTTAAGTGAATATGTTCTATCCAATTTTACATCTGAAGAGAGAGAAGTATTGAATAGAGTTTTTATCAAAGCGGTGGCTTGTTGTTGGGATTGGACAGAGAAACCTTTAGATTTTATAATGCGTAATTACAACTAATTTTGGGAGGGTTTTATTATGGAGAGAACATACGAGTCTATGGTAATTATAAGGAAAGATTTGGACGATAAAGAAGTGGAGAAAATTTTTGAGAAAGTTTCTAAGAAAATAGAAGAATTAGGAGGAAAGCTTATAGAAAATAAGATATGGGCAAAGGAGAGAGTTTTTGCTTATCCCTTGCGTTCACAGGGAGCAGATAAGAAAAAATACGATAGAGGTTTATATTGGTTGATTGTTTTTAATTTAGATAATAATAAATTAGGTAATTTGAAAGAAACGATTCGTTTAGAAGAAAATATTTTAAGGAGTTTGATTATTAGGCGTTCTAAGGTATAAAAAGGAGGTATAATGGCTAATTTTAATAGAGTTTTTCTAATAGGAAATCTTACCAGGGAACCTGAATTGAGGTATACTCCTCAAGGTACAGCTGTGACTACGTTAAGAATGGCTGTGAATACACCATACAAAGATAAGAACGGGGAAGCTAAAAGAGATACCTGTTTTGTTAACGTGGTAGTTTGGGGACAGGCGGCAGAGACTTGTAACCAGTATTTAGCGAAAGGGAGAGCTATTTTTGTGGAAGGGAGGTTACAATCACGTAGCTGGCAGGATTCCGAAGGTAAAAACAGGAGTATTATAGAGGTGAGAGCAACAAGTGTTCAGTTTCTGGGGGTAAGAAAGGAAGATATAAGAGGAGCTGATTTAGGTGAGGAACCAGTAGGAGAGATTAAATTGGGCAGTGAAGATTTAATAGATGTAAGTAATGATGAACCTAAAGATTTAGGGGAAACAATTTAAAATTAAACGAGGTGGCTTAAATATGGCGGATAGGAAGAGACCAGAGGTTAGATTTAAAAAAAATTGTATTTTCTGTAAGAAAAATATAGAGATAGATTATAAAGATGTAGATTTACTTTCCAAATTTTTATCTTCCAAAAAAAAGATTCTATCTCGTCGTTCTAGCGGTAATTGTGCTAAACATCAAAGGAAGTTAGCTAAGGAGATAAAAAGAGCGAGATTCTTAAGTTTATTGCCATATTTACTTAGATGAAAGTAATTCTTTTAAGAGAGGTTAATAAATTAGGTAAAGAGGGAGATCTCGTAGAGGTAAAGAGCGGTTATGCTCGGAATTACCTTATCCCTTATGGATTTGCTATAGAAGCTACCCCCTCCAATGTTAAAAGATTAGAGAGGATAAAAGAAGAAAGATTAAAGTTAGAAAATATAGCTCTTAAACGGGCATTAGAAATCAAGGAAAGATTAGAGAAGCTATCAATTACTTTAACAGCAAAATCAAAGGATGATGAAGAAATTTACGGCTCCCTCAACGAAACGCATATACTAAATGCTCTTAAAGATGAGGGTATAGATACGGATAATCTGAAGATCTTTTTAGATGAGCCAATAAGAAAGTTGGGAGCCTATACTGTGAATGTTAAGCTCCATCCTAAAGTTAATGCTAATTTAAGATTATGGGTGGTAAGGAAATGAGCACAGTTACTGTTAAGGAGGATTTATATAAACTTTCTCCTCAGAATATTGAAGCAGAGATGGCTGTTTTAGGAGCAATGTTACTTGATGAGAAAGCCATAGCAGAAGTTTTAGAAATTGTAAATGAAAATTCATTTTATAGGGAAGAACATAAGATAATTTTCTCTACGATTGTTTCTTTATTCGATGCGAGTAAAAAAGTAGATATACTTACACTTTCTGAAGAATTAGGTAAACAGAAGCTATTGGATAAAATAGGTGGTTCTGCGTTTATTGCTACACTGGTTGATTTTGTTCCTACCGCTGCTAATGTTACTCATTATGCACGCATAGTTAAAGAGAAGAGTATCCTACGTTCTCTCCTTGGTACAGCTACTCAAATTATGGATTATGTTTACAAAGAAGAGGAAGATGTAAATACTATTTTAGATAAAGTGGAACGTTTAATCTTTGAAATAAGTGATAAAAGGGTAGAAGGTAGTTACGTCCATATAAAAGAGGTAATTAAAGACGGGATTGAACTTATAGAGTCTCTTTATCATAAGAGGTCACACATTACAGGTATACCCACGGGATTTAAAGAGTTTGATATAAGAACAGCAGGTTTACAAAAGGGAGATTTAATTATTGTTGCTGGTAGACCATCTATGGGGAAAAGTGCATTTGTTACTAGTATTGCCGAGTATGCTGCTGTAGAAGAGAAGATTGGGATAGGATTCTTTAGTATGGAGATGTCTAAAGAACAGCTTATGCAAAGATTTTTATGTTCTCAGGCGAAAGTGGATATGCACAAGTTAAGGACGGGTTTTTTATCTCCCAGTGATTGGCCTATTCTTACTTCTGCTGCTGGCAGATTATCGGAGGCACCTGTATACATAGATGATTCTCCTGATTTAAATATTTTTGAATTGAGAGCAAAAGCACGTAGACTTAAAGCGCATTACAATATTGGACTTATCATCGTTGATTATCTTCAGATGATTAGACCAGTAAAGAAGCAAGATAATAGACAACAGGAAATCTCAGAGATTTCCCGTGCTTTGAAATCTTTAGCTAAAGAGTTACAGGTTCCTTTAATATGTGTTAGTCAACTATCAAGAGCTGTGGAGTTGCGTGCCGATCATCGTCCTCAACTTTCTGACCTAAGAGAATCAGGAGCAATTGAGCAGGATGCAGATTTAGTGGTTCTTCTTTTAAGAGAGGAGTACTATAACCCTACCCCGGAAAATAAGGGTATAGCAGAAATAATTATTGCTAAGCAGCGGAATGGACCTACGGGAAGTATCAATTTAGGGTTTATAAAGGAGTATATGAAGTTCGTTAATCTTGCTTTAGTTGAGCAAGATTAGAATTTTAATTAAGGTATAAAAAGAGGAGGATGGGGTGAAGAAAAAAATTAAATTAATATTTATTATGATAATTGTAACTGCCCCTCTATTAAGTTTTGCTCAACAGCGTATTTCTAAAATAGAAATTTTAGGTAATAAGGTAGTTAGTACTGCTAACATTCTTTCTAAGATAAAAACCCAGGTAGGAAATATTTATAACGAGGCACTTGTAAACGAGGATATTAAGAATTTGTATAGCACGGGTTATTTTGAAAATATAGAAATAGAGAAAAAAATTGTAGATGGGGAATTGGTTTTGTTTTATAAAGTAGAGGAGAAACCAATCGTAAAAGAAGTGGTAGTAGAAGGGTTAGCTTATCCTCGTAAAAAAAGGATAGAGAAGATGATTGATATAAAAAAGGAGTCTTTTTTAGATGAGATGAAGTTAAAGGAGATAAAGGATAAAATATTGGATTTTTATAATAAAAGGGGATTTTCTGAAACAGAAGTTAATTATAAAATTGGTGTAAATAATGATAAGGAAGCAAAGATCGTTTTCAATATTGAAGAGAAAGATTTAATCAGGGTAAAGAAAATTCTTATCAAGGGTAACACAGTATTTAGAGAAAAACAGATAAAGAAATTAATGAAGACGAAAGAGAAAGGTTTTTTGTCAAAAGGTATATTTAAAGATGAGACCTTAGAAGACGATGTGAAAAGGATAGAGGATTTTTATAAAGAGAGAGGATACAGTGAAGTTAACATTTCCTCTCAGGTGGATTATCTTAAAGGTTACGCTTATATAACTATTAATATAATTGAAGGAGAGCGTTATTATATAGGTAGGATTAATATTGAAGGGAATGAAGAGATCACTTTGGAAATTTTAGAGAAAGGTAGAGAGTTAAAATCAGGAGATATTTTTGTAGAAAGGAAAGTTAACGATGAGGTGAATAGATTAAGGGGATTATACATAGATAGAGGTTATATTTACTCTCAGGTAATTCCTTCCACTTTTCTTAATCCTGATACACAGAAGATAGATATTAACTTTCGCATAGTAGAGAGTGAACTTTCTTATGTAGAGAGAATAGACATAGTGGGTAACCTTAAAACAAAAGATAAGGTTATAAGGAGAGAGTTGAGAATATATCCTGGGGATAAATTTGAAGGAGAGAAGATAAGGAAGAGCCGTAGGCGTTTAGAGAATTTAGGATTCTTTGAGGAGATTCGTTTTGATACTCAACCAGGTAGTCAACCTAATTATGAGAATTTAATAGTTGAGGTAAAAGAAGCCAAAACTGGTTATTTGAGTTTCGGAGGAGGATACAGTTCTATAGATGAGTTTACCGGTTTTGTAGAATTGAGACAGCGTAATTTTGATTATAAGAATTGGTCAACATTTACCGGTGGTGGCCAAGATTTGAGTTTGATGGCAAGCTTTGGAACGATTACAGAGAATTACGAGTTAAATTTTCTTAATCCTTGGATTTTTGATATACCGGTTTCTTTTGGTTTTGAAGGTTATAAACGTAGTCATCAGCGGGAGGAAGATGTAGGTTATGGTTATGAACAGGTGGTTAAAGGAGGGGCAATTAAATTTGGTAGGGAATTCAGTGATAACTTTAAAGGAGATCTGGGATACAGGATAGAGTCTGTAGAAATTTGCGATGTAGTGGAGACAGCTACTCAAGAATTAAAGGATGAGACGGGTAGGAGTGATTTGAGTAGCTTAGAATTTAGTTTAGCTTTTGATACCAGAGATAATGTTTTTACTCCTTCTAAGGGTTTATATTTAGCTAATGTTTTTCAAGTGACGGGAGGTTTTTTAGGAGGGGATAAAGATTTTTTAAGCTATTTTTCTCGCTTAAGTTTATACTACTCTCTTCTTAAGAAATCTGTAATAGAGTTAAGGTTGCGCTTGGGATTAGCTGACCCATTTTCTAATACGGATAAGGTTCCTATTTACCGAAGGTTTTTTGCTGGTGGTTCTTCAACTATAAGGGGGTATAACGAAAGAAAGGTAGGTCCTATAGATCCCATTACTGAGGACCCTATTGGAGGAGAGGCGATGTTTGTGGGTAATATAGAGTATACGTATCCTTTAATAGATATTTTGAAAGTAGCAACGTTTTTTGATACAGGTAATGTATGGAGTAAAAGAAGCGATATTTTTAGTGGAGGATTTAAGTCCAGTGTAGGAGCAGGTATAAGAGTAAAAACCCCTTTAGGCCCAATAAATTTAGATTACGGTTGGCCTCTTAATTTAGAGCCAGGAGAGGAGGGGAAAGAAGGTAAGTTTCATTTTAGTATAAGTAGAGGATTTTAACTGTTGAGGTATTGATAATGCGGAGGGAAAAATGAAAAAATTATTTTTTTGTATGATGATTATTTTGTTAGGTTGTGGGTTATCTAATTTAGTTTATGCCAAAGAATTAAAAATTGGCTGTGTGGATGTTGTTTCTGTGTTTAACGATTATAATAAAACGAAGGATTATGAGAAGTTAATCGATGATATGAGAGAAAGTAAAGAGAAAGATAGTGGATTGAAAGAAAAGAAAGAAGAGATAATGAAGATGCAGGAGAAAGTAGGACTATTGAAAGAGAAAGAGCAGGAAGCTCAAAGAGAGAAGATAAGAGAAGCCATTGCCGAGTATAAGAATATAGAGAGTAAAATACTGAGTGAGTTGAAAAAAGAGAGTGATGAAAGGATGAAAGAAATTGTAGAAGATATTGAAAAGGTTATTAAATCTTATGGCGATAAGAATGGTTTTGATTTAATTGTTAATAAGAGTGTAGTGCTTCACAGTAAAAGTGAGATGGATATTACTGGTGAGATAATAAATTTATTGAACAAGGAGTATAAAAAATGAGATATACGCTGGGAGAACTTGCCCAAATGATAGGGGGAGAATTAGTAGGTTCTCCTGATATAGTTATTACAGGTATCTCGGGTATAAAAGAGGCTAAAGAAGGAGATATTACTTTTTTAGCTAACTCTAAATATGCCCGATTAATGAAAACTACTCTTGCTTCAGCAATAATTACTTCTAAAGATGTGGTTAATTCTCACAAAGCATTGATTAAAACAGATAATCCCTCTTTAGCTTTTGCTAAAGTGGTAAATATATTTTCTCCTTATAAGCAGGAATATATTGAAGGTGTACATCCGACGGTAGTTTTTGGTAGACAATGTAAGTTGGGTAGTAACTTAGCAATAGGTCCATACGTTATTATTGAAAATGATGTGGAGATAGGTGATAATACTAAAATCTATGGAGGTTGTTATATTGGTCACAAAGTTACCATAGGTAAAGATTGTTTAATTTATCCTAATGTAGTAATTAGAGATAGAGTAGAGATTGGTAACCGTGTGATTATTCATTCAGGAGCAGTTATTGGTTCTGATGGTTTTGGTTTTGCTATGGTTAAGGGTGTACAGGAGAAGATTCCTCAGATAGGTATAGTGGTTATAGAAGATGATGTGGAGATTGGTGCAAATGTTACTATTGATAGGGCAAGGTTTGATAAGACCATAATTGGTAAAGGTACGAAGATAGATAATCTTGTTCAGATTGCTCATAATGTAGTTATAGGAGAAAATTGTGTAATAGTTGCTCAAGCAGGTATTTCTGGGAGTACAACTTTAGGTAAAGGAGTTATTTTAGCTGGTCAATCAGGTGTGGTAGGACATATTACCATTGGTGAAGGAGCAATTGTGGCCGCACAAGCAGGAGTAACAAAGTCTATTCCTCCCCACACAAAGGTTTCCGGCTACCCTGCTAAACCTCATAGTATAGCTAAAAGAGTGAATGCTTACGTCCAACGTTTACCCGAATTGTACGAGAAA
>JAMWDA010000024.1 GCA_023818995.1 Candidatus Omnitrophota bacterium | reverse complement strand
TTGGTTAGTTTTGGTAAAGGTGTGGGAGATGTAGCAAGGATATTATTTCCCAAATATTATGCAGATGAAGGTGAAGGGGCGTTAGATAGGGGGAGGAGATGGGGAGGATATATATCCAACAAATATAAGGAGTTACGTAGGGTTATAAGGGAATTGGGAGGAGTTAGTAAGGTGTTTAAGCAGATTGCTCATCGTAATGAGGAGTTAAAAAATAGGTTTATAGAACTAGCTGCTCAGATTATGGCAATAATGCAGGGTAATACAGATGAGCAAGATTATGAAAATGAGATGGAGTTTTATAGATATTGGGCAGAAAAAATCTTTAATAAAGGAGCAGATAAAAATGAAATAATTGGAAAGTTGGCTTATAAGCAATACGAAATTCGTGAGGAAAAAGGAGAATCTTGGGGGACAGCGGATGGTGATTGGTTGTATGCTGAGGCTATTTACAACGCAGTAGCTTATCTTCTGCAAGCATTTAAAGCTTCTAAAGAAGGGAATGAGGAAGAAGCAAATGATTACTTAAAGAATTTTATAGCTGATATTCTATGGCTTGCTGGTGAGAGAAAAGAGGATAAAGAAAAATATAATGAGTCAGCAGATAAGATTTTAAACTTAAAAGACAAAGAACGTAGTGATTTTCTAGATAATATACTTCCTAAAAATGTTCCTGTTTCCCAAGCAGTAGAGTATCTCAAAAAAATGAAGGATACTAAGGAATCACTTTCCTATATAGCCAAGATTAACCTGATAAAGGATATTTATATTAAGATGTCGATACTTACAGGAAGCGTACTATATCATCTTCGTATGAGGTTACTAACACAGGAAGGATTAATTAATGATAATAATACCAACGCACGGAGATTATTCGAGAATGTAGAGTTTATCTTCCCTGATGGGACAAGAGTTAAATTAGATGTTGAGCTTCCTCAAGAGGAAATAAACTCATTGATTAGTCAGATAGTGAGAAGAGTTGTTGAAGGAGGAGGTTTTAAATGGAGTGTTGAAAATTTAAAGTCAGCTTTGAAGAAGAAACTGGAGGAGAAAGGTGTATCTCTATCCGATGGGGGAGTTGAAAAAGCAGCAAAGGAATTGTTAGAAAAAGCAGCAAAGGAATTGTTAAAAGGTAATAAGCAAGAAGCGGTTAATATAATTGAGGAACTTATTAAGAACTTACAAGGAGGTGATAATAAGTTAGATGTGACAGAGGTAGTTAATGAAGTTGATCCTTACAGTAGGATTGATTTCGTCGGTAAGTTATCTTCTCATGCCAGAGATATTTTTGCTCATATAGTAGGTGGACATTTTAAGAGGAGAGAGGATGCAGAAGAGGAAAAGAGCAAACTTGAGAGTGAATTGAAGGAAGAACAAAATAAAGAAAAGAAAGATTTAATCTCTGCCCAGATAGATTTCCAACAAGCAATAATAGATTATGAAAACGCATGGTTAAGGGGTGAGAATAATAAAGAGTTAAAACCACTAATAAGATTAATAAAAAATAAGGCAATAGAAGTGGTAAAAAGTAAGTATGCTTTGGAAGAGAAAAACTACCAAGGTGCTCTTCCCATTAAAGAAACTTTGAGGGCGGAGAGAGATATAAGGATTGAATATATTAGGGAGAATTTTGATGGGGCTATACCTTCTGAAACGGCGGCAATGAATTGGTATCTTACTAAGAAGGTATCTCTTAAAGAGCTTGGAAATGCACAACGAGAGGCGGAAAATAATGGTTCTCAGCAAAAAATCAGGGTAAAGATTGGCTTGAATAGATATGCTTATATTCCTGTAGAGATAATAAACAGTACTGTGGATGTTAAAGTAGGTGAAGCTATAGAAAGAGAATCAGTTGAAAATTTAGAAAATGCCTGGAATGCCTGGAATACACCCAAGAAAAGAAAAATTGTTAAAATCGGAGGTATTGTTATTGATGACAAACATCCTAAATGGAAAGAATTCGTCAAAAAAACACTACTTCTGAAAAAAGCATTCACGATATTAACTAAAGAGGATATAAGCTCTCTGAAAGTAGTGTGTAAAAATGAAAGTTTAATATTAAGTGCAAAAGAAGGAAGTGAACTAGAAAAATTATTAAATAGGTATGATGATTATGATAATAATAATAAACAACTTACACCAGAAGAAATTGAGAAAGCAACGATAGTCAATTTGCTAATAAAAGAATTTGGTGAATATAAGCCGGTTGAAGTTGATGTAAATAATAAATTACAAGAACTTATAGAGAAAGCTAAATCTAAAGGGGTCGACCTCGAAGGAATATATCTTGGAAAGAATAATAATGTTGATTTAAATAATATAAATGAGAATGATGGAGAAATAATAAAATTTAAAGAGCAGATAATTGCCAGAATAGTAAGAGAATCTATACTAAGTGGTTTAGAACAAGATGATCCAACTACCGCAGCTATGAAGATACTGGCAAGAGCATTAAAGGAAGGTTTTGAATTTATAAGAAAAGAATTTGAAAATGAAAAAGAAGAAAATGAAAAAGAAAATGAAGAAAATAAAGTTTTTGACACGAAAAAGGCAAGCGAGCAATTACAGATGGTTTTGGGTCTTTTATCTGAACAGAGTATTGCTCTTGAGGCATCAGGAGGAAAGACATTAGGTGGAGCAATGGAGTATATCGTGTGGTCTTTACTAAATCCCAAGGTAAATATGGTTTGGGTAGTTAAAACCGATGAGGTATCGGGATTAGTAAATCCTCCAGGGGAGAAGGGTAAGATTGTCCGACCATTATTAGCTCGTTTTGGTTTAGAATTGGTGAGTGCAGATGAAGAAATGTTAGATTTAAGAAATAGCGATAGTAATTCTTCAGGTTTAAAAGAGGCATTATCTAATCCTAATAAGATTGTGGTGTTTAGTCAGACACAGTTTGGCCATATTCGTAATATAAATGACCCTGACTTATTAGCTACCCTTATCGGCCAGGATATAGTGAGAATTGACGAGCTGCACATACCTTTCTCGGATAGAGTAACATATATTATTGGTGGCGGGCACAAACATATTACTAAAGCCTTAGCTGAGGTAGGATTAAGTAGAGAACAAGTAGAGAAAGCTTATGATTGGGTAGCTGCTCTTAGGGAGGGTAGCGACAAAAAGTCAGTAGAGGAAAGTGAAGAGCCAATGGTTTACCATGGTTTAGATGGAAAATTCGGATTAAATGAGGTAGCAATGCAAGATATACATAATAAAAACCTCAATCCTACTGCAGTTTATGCCTGTTTAGAAGCAAGATTTAGTGATGGTAATAGATATGAATTTGTTGATGGAGTACCTAAGCCAAAAGATAGAGGAAAGGTTCAGATAGATAAGGAAATAAGTGACCCAGTATATTTCACGGCATTGTTAATAAAAGAGGAAAGAGAAAATGAAAAAAGAAAAGAGCAAGATAAGGTAGAAATAAATTGGGATAAAATCTATGTTACGGAAACCACACATCAGGCGACTTTAGCTGAAGTGTTAAGATTTAGTCCTTTTACTTCAGTTTTAGGTTATTCAGGGACATTAGCTGGTGTAGAGATGTTACATAGATTGCACTTAGGTAAGGGAGTGTTTATCATCAGTGAGACGATATTTAATGCCCAGGTGCTTTCCGTAGAAAGTAAGGATAGGATAGATAAGGTAGTAGAACTAGTGAGGGCACATAAAGGATATAAGGGTATGCTTATTTTCTGTTATAACGAGGAATTATTAAAAGAGTTGAGGGATAAATTAGGGAAGGAATTTGGTATGGATGAAATTAAAATTATTGATGGGCAGACGCCGGAAATTAGTAATGATGATAATGTATGGGATATCAATAGACTACAAAAGAAAGAAAATGAGAAGACAATAATCCTCTCTAATGTTCGTGGTGCTACAGGATATAGTTATGAGGGTGAGCGTGACCTTCTTATTGTAGATGGAGAGAATTGGACATACTCAGATTTATTACAGGCAATATATAGAAATAACCGCCAAGGTGAGCAAGGAGAGCGAATTGTCTTATGTGATAAAAATAACTTTATACAAAATGAAGGAAAATTACCAGAGGAGGTAAAGAAAAAGATAGAAAATGAGCTGGAACGTCCTTTATTATCACAGGGAGAGAAAACACGTAAGAATATAATAGATGAGACAGTAAGTTCTTACAAATCTGAGGACAAGGATTTAAGCAATTTACTTACTAATGCCCATTATCGCGATATTATCAATATTTCTGAGGCACTGCTTCATAATAGCCGAGAGGCACTTCACTCATTAATTATTGAGTCTATAAAGAGTATGTTACGTCGGGCAGAAGAAATTAATGGGGATAAGAATAAGGAAGAGAGAGAAAAATCAGAAGAATCTAAGTTCCTTGAAGAAAAGTTACATCAGGCAATCAGAAATAGATATAGGGTTACAGATAGCGATTTAGCCCTTTCTCCTTATTCTCTGGAAGGAGAAGATGTTTTGCGTCAAAATATTAGGGGTGTGTTGCAGCAGGCAGAAAAAATCTTTGATGAGATTGCTAGAAATAAAGATGTCTCTAATCTGTCTCGCTTAGAAGCAAAAAGATTAAGAGATTCAGCAAGGCGGGCAATAAATAATTACGATTCACTTAAGAAGGAAACTATACAAGAGAGTATGTGTTTCCAGAAAGCGCGTAGTTTTGAGGATATTGTTATGACTGCACGGAGTTTTGAGGATAGAATCTTACCTGAGGCTGTGCGCGTTCCTGGTGATGTGAGTAGGAATCCAAAGATAGCTAAGGTCTTGCACAAATTAAACCCTGAAAATGACGAGAAATTCTTCGATAAATATGAAGGTGGCAAACCAAGCTTCTATCAAGATATCCATCATAGGATGCTTAGGGGAGATGAGATTTTAACACTAATTGCTCAAATTTTAGAATCTAATCCTTCTACTGGACCTCCTTTATTAGTTAAGCTAATTTTAGATTTAGATAATGAAAGTAATAAATTTCGTGGAAATCTTGAAAACGAGCATAAAAACACTCCTCTAAGTGCTCTTCCTCCGGATAAAAAATTGACTTATATTAAATCTGTTTATCAATATATCAAGGAAGTTTATAATCAAGAAGACCTTACAAATGATCAAAAGAAAGAACCTGCCAAGGAAGTTTATAATCAAGAAGACCTTACAAATGATCAAAAGAAAGAACTTGCCGATATACTTACTTTCTTAGCTATTCCTCAAATAACACCCTTATCTAATTATACTGATTTTAAGAGTTTAGCTCTTGCCGTTAGTATGGGAGAAATATATTGCGCTTTATTATCAAAAGTTCAGCAGGAAAATGCTTATGGATGGACAAGAAAAGAGTTGTTAGATGAGCTGATGAGTAATCCCGGCTATGTTACTTTGCATTTAGAGTTAAGTAGGAGAAGAATACCCCTGATTTCTCCTAATTGGTGGGCAAGACGTAATTACGAGAAACAAAAACCAGTTTTGGATGAAGTCACATCCTTTATTTTAGACTATCCTCTCAAAGGTAATAGAGATGTGCGTAGATTGAGTAGATTTATCCGTAAATACGAGGATTATAGAGGGAATAAGTTACCTCGTAAGTTAGATGAGGCTAAAAAAATATTGAGTAAGCTTTTGGGAAGAGAGAGGATTGATATTGATGAAGATGCTCTTCGTTTTACCTTTGCCTATCTTTCTTATACTCATCCCACGAAGTTAAGTAATTGGAAAAGAATATCAGAGGCTAAAAAACTGGTTGAGCTTTTTGAGAAATTAAATATAGGTAATTTTGATCCTGATGAGTTTTATAGATTAGCAGGGTTTCCTGAATTTGGTGAGGTAAAAGAGGCATGGGATTGGATAAATAAACCTCAAAAGTTAAAAACAGAGAAATTTGTTAGCAAACGCACCAAATTTAAAGAGGTGTTAGAGATGGTTAGCAATAATAATTTTGCCGAGTTTCTGTATAATAGAGTGAATCGTAGAGAAAGAAAAACAGATTCAGCCAATCCTGTGGTTATGGGTAAAATAATTCCTCTGATGATTGTTAATTTTCTGATTAATTTTGTTGCTAATCACTTTGGTTTAATTAATTTGTTTAGTTCAGCTCTAAGCATTCATCAATTTTTTGCACGTATACTTTTATTTATGGTTATAGGAGTTTTGTTTGGTGTGGTTAAATGGTTAGCTAATAAATTTGCTCAGTTACCTTTAAGAAAGGAGAAGAAGATTCTTAACGAGATGCACAAGGCGATTGAGCGAAAAAATGAGCAGGGAGAACCCCAGGATGAAAAAGAGCAGGGACAACTTACCCTTGAGAGTGCTAAGGAAATTGCTGGAAAGATTGTTCATAAAAATAATGAGGAGAAATATTCTCAGGTTTTAGGGATGATTTTGTGGTTCTCATCCTTACATCATAGAACAGTAAAAATAGATGTTGAGGAAGTAGCAATAATAGGTAATGATGGAAAAGTTAATATTGAGGCAGTAAAGGCGTTAGTTGGAAAATTACAAAACTTATCCCAAGGTATTCAGAAGGCTATAGGGCTATTACCTGAAGAGGATAAAAAGAAATATGAAGGGTATACATCTCTTAGTTTCTTAGTTGATCCTCGTAACCAGAAAAATATTGAGGATTTAAAAGAGGAGGCAAAGAAAGCAAAAGCTCGTAAAGCTCTTAATGAAGTGCTAGCAATACCCAATGAAGATCCAGAAGAAATACCCAATGAAGATCCAAAAGAAGGAATAAGATCATCTCTTGATTCTCTTCAAAAAACCGGTCCTAACATTTGGGAAGAAAGGGCAGGTAAACTTATTTCCCAAAACGAAGAAGCAATGAAATTTTTATTTGGTGAAGAGAATACACAGGATAAGATATGTGAGTTTCTCCGAATGTATGCAGAAAAACTTGCCACAAAGATTTCTAAAGCAATAGATAAGGCAGAAGAACACTTTGGTTTTAAGGAAAATGAAGGGATTGCTACAGGTGTTACTTTAACTGGTATAAATAGAGGAGATGAGATAAGAAAAGATTTTTATTACACCATAAGAACAATTTTAGAGGATAGTAATAAGACTCCTGAGGAGAAAGTAAAAGCAATAGAGGCTCTCACTCATACCACAGAACGTGATTTAAGGGTACATCTTATAGGAAAAGATAAGTTAAAGGAGTTGTTAGGACAGAAATTTAACAACATTTTATCAGGATTTAGTTTTGAGGGTATTACAATTCAGTTTACGGAATCAATTTTAAGTAAGATTAAAGATAAGAATATTAAGAATAAGGTAAAGAAAGAATTAGAAAATATGCTGACTAAGTTAGTTTCTATGGTTAAAAGATGGGCAGAGGCAAGTGTAGAAAGAGAAGGAAAGGTAAGTTATTGGCAGAGAGAAGAAGACACAGATGTAATAGATGTGTTTACCAAAACTTTTGAGCAGATTAAAACCTTGATTACAGAACTCAAAGCTATAAAGAGACAAAAAGAGGATTATTCATCGGTTATTGAGGAGATAAGGAAGGTTATTAATGATTTAGAAAATAATAAGAGTAATAACCCAAATAGGAATTTTAGGGTGGGATTAAAAGAAGCACAGGGTGTGATTGATAATTTACTTAATAAAAATAATCCCAAGACATTAGGTGAGGCAAAAGAGGAGATAATAGAGTTACTGAAGGCATATAAGAATTTGCTTATAGCTTGGAATAATAAGAATAAAACTACTAAAAAAGGGGAAAAAATACACAAAAGAAGAGAAGATATAGATGTGATGATAGCACAGTTAAATAATAATAATTGGGATGAAAATAAAAAAGTAACTGATAGGATTATTAAAGCTCGTAAGTATATTACATTGAAGAGAATACTTCAAGGATTGAAGGAGGCAATAGAAGCTGAAAACAAACCAGCCTTAGTTTGCCGCCAGTCAATATTAGAAGTAGCTCAGAAGGTTTCTGCACAGAAGGTGGCTAAACCTATTCAAGAAAAAGTTGATGAGATAAATAAGGAAATAGACAAAGCTGAGGATATTGTTAGGATTAGAAATAGCGGGAGTCAGAGAGAGTTGACCGATAACGACTACGATATAGAGAGAAAGCTTGCCGAATACGAGTATTATCGCAGGAGATTATTATTCTTATATAATGTTCCTAAAGTCTTAAAGGAAGTTGGAGATGGAAATGGAAATGTTTCTCTTCAAGGTTTACAACGTTTAGTTAAGGCTGTATTTAAGAATTTAGATGATAATTTTGTAATAAATGAGACAGAAGAAAACTTAAATAAATTCCTCTATCTCTTGCGTTTGGGAGAAAAAGGAAAAATTCGTTTCTCAGAGATTGGCGAAGAAGTTTGGAGGATGAATTTTGCAGCGTTAAAAGGTAAGTATGATATACACGAGGAGGAGGATGTAGAGTTTAATGATGAAAATGCACACTCACTTCAAGGTGAGTTGGTATTAGATAGATATATTGATAAGCTTAGGGAATACAAAGATGAATTATCCCGTTTAAATTTAAATAAGAAGAATAATAAGTTGGAAATAAATAAGGCTAAAGAATTTTTAGAAGAAAAAGGCCTTTCCGAGTTGTCAAAATATTTATTGCCTAAATCTGAGGGTGAAAAGAATGTTATTATAGGTAAACTTGATGACCTAATAAATAACTTAGACACAAACAAAACAGGCGCTTTACCTTATGTTATTGAATCTTTAGCCATAACCTTTAATATCAAGAGGAGAGAAATTGCCCAGTGCATAATCGGATTGATATTAGAAGGTAAATACGAATTAAATCTTATAAGAATAATTAAAAAGTTAAATAGGTCTGTTTATTTATATATGGCAGATGCTGATAAAATCCAAGAATACTTCAATTCAGAAAATGAACCTTTATTAATAATGTCTAAAGAAGGGAAGATTATCACTGTTTTAGGTGCATTTCTATTTCCAAATAATAATAATACACTCTCTACATATTGGCTTGTTCTTAATGAGAAAGGAGAAGCTGCACAAGTTGAGCCTATACGAGACGAATTTTCTATCTATTCACCTGTCCGATTTTCTAAGAGTGAAAAGAAAAAATTTGGTAAACCGGTATATGTTTTCAAAGAAGGAAGAGAGAAGCGAGCGTGGTTTAGAGCTAAGAGGGGAGCAGTAGAGGTAAGGATACCTTTCACCAATATTTACTTTGGCATACATTGGAGTTTTGCTTTGCTGGGAATATTATTATTTACCAAATGGCAGATTCTTACCATAATATTGGCATTTGTATTATTCCATGAAGTATGTCACTCCTTAACTGCGAAAGGATTCGGTTTCCCAACGGATTCAATTAGGTTAGCTTTAGGAGCAGTAGCTAATATTGGAAGAAATAAAGAAGGCAGAAGTTGGGAGAATTCTAAACAGGAATTTTGGATTGCTTTAGCCGGGCCGATGAGCAATTTCTTACTTGCAAGATTATTCTTTGCTTTAGGTTTATCTAATTTTGCCTGGATTAATTTGGTGCTTGGCTTATTTAATTTCTTCTTACCTTTCTCTCCTGCTGATGGTTCAAGATTGTTAAAAGGATTAATTGCAAGAGTAAAGATGAGAAAGGTAAATGAACAAATAGCATTTGAAAAAGCAAATAACATTGTGGATAAGTTCTCAAAGGTTTTTGGAAAATTACTCTTTATAGGTGGAATTGGATTAATTCTAATCGCTCCTCTTTCCCATTCTAAGATTTTTGCTATTATCGGGTTCAGTATCTTTATCTGGGGAGTCTTGAGTAAAATTGGTTTAGAGAAAATATTGGGGAGTTCAAGAACATCATCCGCATATTTATTTATTCTTT
This sequence comes from Candidatus Omnitrophota bacterium, assembly GCA_023818995.1. GTDB lineage: Bacteria > Omnitrophota > Gorgyraeia > Duberdicusellales > 4484-171 > JAMWBQ01. The sequence continues at coordinate 3,393 of JAMWDA010000024.1, read as the reverse complement.
CCCTTCCTCTTATGGGTGGTTTACAAAATGAAGATAATGATATAAGCCGGGTAAAGAGACAGAATGTAAGTGGTATAATTCAAGTAACAGAATTAAAAGATATCCCACTTTGTAAGAATGCAAGAGCTATAATTGGTAAATATTCACCTTGGCTTTTACCCAAGGAAGAAGAGAATAGTAAAGGTAATGACCAATTTAAAAATGCATTGATTAATACAATATCTCAATTAGATAATGACTCAGATGAGTTATTGAGCAGCATAAATAATTTATTAACACGTATGCAAGCGTATGATTTAACAGAAGATGATATCAAAGAGGTAATGAACGCAATCAATTCTCACTTTACTTCTAAAAATAAACAACTACGGGCAGTATATGTTAATAAGAGATTGAAGGTATTTAAAGTAAATAAAGTTGAACAACGCGAAGGAAAAAGTATCTATTATCTTACCACGGAAGATAAAGAAAGCGTAACAGAAAAATTACCGCTCTCAGCCATATCCATAGATAGCAAGGAGATTTATATCTTTGAGGATGTAGTAGAAGATAAGGCAAAAAGTTGGTATAAAGAATTAAAGAGAGAAATAAAAGGATTAAGTAAAGAAGAAAGAAAAATACTGAAATTATTGATATTAAAGTTTAGTGATGAAAATATAAAAGAATTCATAATTAATGAAGAGATTGTAAGACAGATCAGAGAGATTGGTAATGTTAGGGCGAAAGATAAAACCGAAGAAGAAAGAATTATTGCTTTAATTTTAATGTCTGAAAATGCTTTAAGAAGACTTGCCTTTGCTAAGTTTCTTATGACAGGTGTAATAGAAGATGAAGGATATCTAAAATGGGTATGTGAGAAGTTAAGAATTGAGTATGGAGGTAAAAAGACCATATATAAGTCAGTAAAGCAAAGAATAAAGGATAGCTACACGATTACTGTTAATTTTGATATTAAATTTAATCCTGCGGAAGTTACTGATAATTCATTATTGCTTTTCAAACATCCCATAGATTATTATGTAGAGAGATTAGAAGGCGCATACAAAGATGAAAAGTTAAAGGATATCTCTACGGCATTAGATGAACTTGACAAATTATTAGAGTGGGTTTGTGAATCTCATAATCCTTTGCGTATATTGGTAAAGATAGTAGCAGATAAGGAGTTAGGTAATAAAATTAAAAATAAAGCAAAGGAGGAAATTAAAAATAAAGCAAAGGAGGTAATACAAAATATTGCTGAAAGAGAAGAATATTATGATTTAGTATTACCTATTTTAGCCTCTATTGGTTACGCTTCAAAAGGAAAAAATGACAGTAGTTTTTTATCAGGACTGATAAATAGTGTAAGTAATAATAAATTAGATACTAAAGATAAATCCCGTAAAGAAAAGAAAGAGATAAGAAATCGTGCGGAAAGATTATTGAATACTTGCTTAAGTATTGCTATAGACGAGAAAATAGATATATCGGTAAGGATTACCGCACTCATAAAGATAAAGGAAATCTACACCCAATTCAGGGAATTAAATTCCGCTACACATATTATCAAGTTGGTACCTTTATTAAAAGATAAGAACCAAGAATTAAGAAATGAAGTTTCTTCAATTGTAGAAAATTGGGCAAATAATAACAAAGTTAGTTTGGATGATATTAAAGTTGAAGATAAGCAAGTTAATAAGCAAGTTATTATTAATTCCACCAATCAAGAAAAATTAGATGATTCTCAGATTACTGCTATTATTGAAAGGATTACTACTACTTCTATGCCTAAAGAAAACCAAGGCTTCTTTGGGAATTTGGGTGAGGAGGATATTAAGGAAATTGAGGGAGTGATTAATGAAAAGAAATACGAAGAGATTGATGAATTTAAGGGAGGTGTTTCTCATATAGCAGGTATGCCGGTTAAATTCTTTGTTTTGACCAGCCAGCCAGCCAATGCTCCGCCAGTATTTATTTATGAGAGGGTAGTAGATGGCATCTTAGAGGTTTACTTCTCAAAAGAGGTTTGGGAAAGATTTAATGAGTTATTTAGTGCGAGCGAAAAATCAATTGCCCTCCAAGCCATTGCTCTACATGGGAAAGTTGAATGTGAAACTGGCTCCCACCAAAAAGCAGTAGAAGCCCACAAAGAGTTTCTTAAAGCTTATCCAGAGATAATAGAGAAATTAGAAAATCTAAATCAGGCTTTATATATACCATACAAAGAAATATGTGGCAATAGTATGAAGATGAGAGAGATTAAGATAACAGATATTAAATATGGGAGTAATAAAGTGGTTTTGAATAATAACGACATTCTTAATATTCTTTTTATTATTAACAGATTAGATGGCAAAGATATTCCACCGATAACGGTAGTTGTATATGGCAAAATAGATATTCGTGGACAGCCAGATGTAGAAGGTGAGAATTGCTTGGTAGAAGCTTTGAGAAAGCTTGGACAAGAAGATATTGCCAACCTATTAAATAACTTATTTAGCGAAGATAAAGAGTATATAGTTACCTCAGACAAAATTATTCCTGTGTTTAATTTACAACATGCATTAGATATTTTAAGAGGATTTTACCAAGAGGAAGGTAAGGATATAGATATTTACCATAGAGATGGCATTTACTATGTAAGTTTACCCGATGTAAAAGGAGCGATAAAGATAGAGAGTAGTGCTAAATTATCCGATGGCAGGATTGTATGGCATGCTGAGGCTATTTCTGAAGAGGAGTTTAGTAAACTTAAGTTAGGCGATAATGATAAAAAGGTAATTAAGGAAGTGGGTAGAGAAGGTGATTTGGTGGGTGGGAGATTTATTGATTTTATTAAGAGGGTTAAAGAAATTCTTTTTGCTCCTGAAGTGATGCCGCATTATGTAGTAGATCTTAAATTTATCCAGCAGTGGGAAAGAGGAGGTACTACAGCATATAATAATAATGTGAGAGTTATATACATGACTCGAGAAGAAATGAAGAAACTTGAGAAGAAAATTTATGGCACCAATCATGAGAATTTGATAATGGGTGGTATGGTACCCCCTAATGCTCGCGCAGCAAAGTACTTACTAAATTTATTGGGGAAACAAATTAAGATAGATGATTTTGACAAGGTTATATTTTTATTTGATTCTAAATATCTAGACCACGAAAAGCGACATATCGGAGCAAAGATTATCTTTGATTATTATCCTCAACTAAGAAAGAGAGGAAAGGAGATTATTAAAAGGGTGAAGGGGAACCCATCTCTTAATCAACGCCTTTTTAATGCTATAAGAGACATTGAAAAATATCCTTATAAATTCTTCTTATCTGACCTGTGTAATAGGAATAATCCTGAAGCAGCATCTTTTCATCACCATATCCCATGCTCTTTGCAATGGATATGAGTCCTTCACCCTTTGTCTC
>JAMWDA010000023.1:4685-13424 GCA_023818995.1 Candidatus Omnitrophota bacterium | reverse complement strand
GCTTACACTGATATTTACATCGCTCCTAAACCCAGATACGCTAATATTTACAGTAGTCGTCTCTTTTTGCTTCACAGATAACTTATCAGGCGCATTAATAACACGAGAAGCATTTACCGTTATGGATATTGTCTTGGTAACTGTAGATGTGCCATCTGAGGCAGTAATAGTTACAGAATATTCACCCGGCGCAACTGAACCATCAGGGTTTATAATTAAAGTCCCTTCATCAAATTTTACCCATTCAGGACCAGCTATATTGAGATTCTTGACACTTACATTACCATTAAACCCAGATACACTAATATTTACAGTAGTCGTCTCTTTTTGCTTCACAGATAACTTATCAGGCGCATTAATCACGGGATTAGAGCCACTTAACCTTGCTATCTCTTCATTAATTGCTTGAATCTGTTTATCAACCTCAGAAATAAGGTTGTTATAGTGTTGAATTTGAGAATTTATAAAATCTATATATGTCTGAAGTAGTTGAGCATTAGTTGCTTTCGAGAGCTCACTTTTCCAGTAATCAAGGAGCCATTGGTAGCCGGCTTTTGTCCTATTCAAGGAGTCTTTTTGAGCCTGTAATTGGGAAATATCCATGTTGGGTTCGATTTCACCCCCATTTATCTTTCTTGCTTTTTCTTTACCAAGAATTTGGTTAGATTCAGCATTAAGAACAAGTCCATATCCCGTCATCAAAGAGCTAAATTTTTCACATGATACAGTCTTAAGTCTGCCATTATCCCAAAATGAGACGCTATCTTTCTCTATATTCTCTATGGTCACAAAATGCCCTTCCCCAATATCAAGATGAACAATATCACCTTTAGCAAGCTGAGATAAATTCAACCCTTCTAAAGCTTTTAAATCTAACCCATACTCCTTAGCTATTTCCTGAATTCCGTATAAAGAGGTATAACCTCTATTATCTATAAAACCGTTCTCATTTAATTTTTGAGCTATTTGGGTGGGACTAACTTTAATTCCTTGAAGATTAAGAAGGGTAGATAAAGCATTAGCAGCACAGTTAACTATTATCTCTTCCGGTGGTGCCTGGCTTTGATGACCTTGAGAAAATTCTTGAGTTTTAATAAACTTAACTTCTTCATTATAATTAATATTTATTTGATTATCATCAAAAATAATTAACTTTTCACCCTGAGTTAAATTCTTTTCATTTTTGGGTGGCTTCCCATCCCTCTTATCAATATTGTAACATCTGGAAAACATACTATCTAATCTTATATAACTTCTTCTCCCCATTGATTTTGCTAATTCTATCATCTTTATTATTATAATTCCCTTTAGAAGAACACTGTTAATATTTCTGTGATTAAGATTCTCAGATAATTTTTCCCCTTTATGTTCACGCATATAACTTATAACTTTATCTAAATTTTCTATATTCACAAACTTTCTATTATAAGAAAAATAACTCCTAACTCTTAGATTGTTCTCTTCTAATAGTTCCTTAGTTAGCTCAAATCCTATCTCTTTTATAGCTTCTATTGCTTGTAAATTCTTTTTCTCCTCTGCTATTTTAACTAATGCGCATAATGCTTGCCTACGCACTCCTCTATCATTATTTTTGTCACATACTATCTCCTTCAACTTCATTATTGCTTCTTGACTACCTTTCAATCCTTTTTCTAATAACAAATTTATCTCTTCATAGGGCTTAATCTTAAGTTGATAGACATTATTGGCTTTTTCTCTCACCTCCTTTGGTAAATTAACATTTTTATAAATATTCTCTAACATTCTTCCCATCACCTTTAAAACTATACTATTATTTATAACTATCCTCTCTAATAAGGGAAGAGTTAAGTCATTACTGTTTTTTATTTCTATTGCTTCTGCTTCTTTTTCTACTAAACCTCTCATTATATCAATAGCAAACTTATCAATCCTACTCACTGAATTATTACTATTAGGCTCTGTAAAATTATTCTCAATAATAACATTAATAATATTTATAAGCTCTGTAAAAATTTCCCCTATAAGAGATTCTTTATAAACTTGACAACCTAATTTCATAGTTAAATCTATTACATATAATAATTGTTTTGTCATATTTATATCCCTTAATAATCTTAATTCTTTTTCTTTAGAATTATTATATGAATCATTAGATAATTCTTTATTGCTCTTTACTTTCTCCATAACTTCCCAGAAATCAGAAGGTAACCTATACTCTCCTTTACTCTCATCAAAAAATGCTGAACCTCCCAGCCAAAGAGTATCTTTATGATAGGCATAATAAGCTTCCACCATCTCATCAGTAATTCCTAAACTCGCTGCCCAGGGGTATTTAATGGCAGTTCCTGCTCCTTTTATATTTACCATTTCTTCTTCAGAAAGAAGATTTTTATCTTCATTAGGTCTTTTAGTAACTAAAGAATACTCTGTCCAAAGTTTCAAAAATTCTTCTTTTGATACTGTTATCTTCTCATTATTATCTATATAAGTAACCGTATCATCAGTAATATCAACAACTATTACATAGTGACCTAACCCATTACCCATGTCTAAATGCGCAATAACCATATCGCCGTTTTTAAGGCTATTTTCTAAATCTTTCCAATCAAGTTTTACACCATAAAGAAATAAACCATATTTTTCTGCTACTTTTTTAATACCTAACATAGATGTTTGTCCTCTTTCATCAGTAAAAAAAGATAGATCATAAGCTAATATAGCAGATAGTATATAAGGAAGTAATTGAGAAAGGACTTTCGTAGCACAATTAAAAGTTAAATTAGAAGGTGAAATATAGGTAAGTAAGTTATCCACTGCTTCCCAAATTTTAAAGAGTAAATCTTCCTCATTAGGCGGACCCATAGTATAATTCGCAGGAAGTATATGAGAGATTATATCTTCTATATCTTCTTCTTTGTTTATTTGAATAAGGGAAGGGGAAAAAGAATAATTACAGAAGTCTTCTATATCAAAATCTGTATTACATAACTCTATATTACCATCATTATTGCTCTCTGTATTAATTTCTATTTTATCTGTATTTTTTGAAACATTTTCTATATTAAAAGCTAATATAGAAGATAATACTCCTATTAATTCTACTAATTGATTGTTTATCTCTGTAGAATTAATTGCCGGATTATTGACTTCTGTATCTGTTGGATTCAAAGAAGGATTCTCCGGGAGAGGATTCTCTGAAATAAGATTCTTTTCTTGATTATTAATATCTTTTTGAATATCATCTGAAGTAATGTTCTCTTTGATACAGTTATCTTTAACATTAGCATTCTGATTAGGGGAAACATTATCAGAAACTACTTGGGTATTCACTGATATTACATCAACTTCTTCTATATCTATATCTGTATCATTTGTATCTATATCATCGGCGGTATCTTTTACTTTAATCCCTTCATCTTCAGGAATATGAGGAATAATTTTAGATAAAACTATTGTTACCACTAACTGTATCAATCTAACCATATCAGATATATTACCAGATACTCTGTTATCCTGTACTTTATTATTATAGGTAAAATGGGGTTGATTTTGAGAAACCGTATCAGTAGTTTTCTTTAAATTTAAATTCTCTTGTTCACTTCTTAATTTAGGAGGGAGTGCCCAATTATTTGCTGAATAAGATATCCCCCTAGGAGAACTATAATAATAAGGATAAACTTCAGCACCTGCTTCAGGGAGAATAATAGAATTAACTTTTCTCCATAAATTATCTCTTCCTTTATCCTTAGAAGGCTGATAAATATACTGAGGAATATTTTTAAAGAAAATAAAATTGGAGAGCACTAAACTGGTAAAATCTAATTTTCTTGTCCATACGAACTCAGAAAAGCAAAATATACCTATTATAAGACAAGCTACACTTTTTACCCAGATTTTATCTCGCCAACTAATCATATAAATAAAAAATAGCCGAATTACTTAAGTTTCGGTAACCCGGCTATCCTTTTAATTTTATCCTCAAATACGAATGCACAAATAAATATACACGAAAATTTGTGTATAGTTTTTATTTCTGCTATTCGTATTTTCAAGGACCCGTGGCTTTCCGTCCTCAAGATTACTCTTGAGTTTGGCTTTATCGCACTTATTAAATACTTAACTTAATTTTAATGAGTAAATAAATATAACATACTTTTTATGTCAATTTCAAGAGAAAAAACTAACTTTTGTTTGCACTCTTTTTTTGTCTAAGAAGTTTGAAATAATCTTTATGTGTTTTTCTCCATAACTCTAAATATTTTGCTCTTTTCTGTTCCCACAAGGATTTTTTTTCTTTATATTTAAAATAATCAGGATTAGCTTCCCGCCATTTTCTTTGATTTATGAGCTCTCTTTTATGTTGACATAAAGGATTTAAGCATACCTCTTGGTGAGGATGGAACTTATTAGGGATAAATTCCTTTTGACAAATTTTACATATTTTTTTTATATTAACTTTATTTTTCATCCGTGGCTTTATATAAATATACCATAATTTAAATCTTATATTCAACCCCTCCCTCAATTTTTTATCACCCATTTCTTTTCTACCACATTCCTACCCTATTCCACCCGTCGGGTGGAATGGAAAGTGATTGACAAGGAGTAGGTTTTCAGAGATGAAAAGAGAATAAAGTATAGTAGTTAACCGTATCAACCGTATCAAATAAAAATACTACAAAAAACTTGACAAAAATAAATAAATATTATATAATTTAAACAAAATATATTATATATGCTAAAAAGAAAGTTGCCTTTATATTTTCTTTTTATAATAATAAGTAGTTTTATTCATCCTCTCCTAAGTTACAGTAAAGTAGAAGTTTTTTCTCCTTTATCTATACCTCAAGAATATATTGAACATATCAGAAAAAAGATAGATTTTTTCTTTTTTTACCCTCAAGAAGCAAAAGAGGAGAAAATTGAAGGAAGTGTTAAGCTAAGAACTATCTTAAATAATAACGGTGAAATAAAAGAAATACACATTATTACCTCTTCGGGTTCTCAGCTATTAGATAATGCTAGCCAATGGATAGTTAATAACTCATCCCCTTTCCCTTCTCTACCACTACCTCTAAAAGAAACAGAAATCATTATTACAATGCACTATAAAACCAATATACCCCAAAATATACCCCAAGAAGAAACCATATCAGTATCACCAAAACTCTCTGAATATCCTGTAGCACCACGTAAAACCGAATCTGAATATAAAGAGATTGATTCTCAAAAATATACTGAATATATTGAAAGAATATCTCATATACTTAATTTCTATCTTCTCTATCCACCGCAAGCAAAAGAAAAAGGTTATGAAGGGAGTGTGGAAATAAAATTTAACATAGATTGTGAAGGAAAAGTAAAAAACCCTCAAATAATAAAATCAAGTGGTTATCCTATACTGGATAAATCTGCTCTCCTCACTCTGGATATAGCCCAACCATTTCCCTATCCTACAGAAATAACTGAAAAGACAATAGAAATCACTCTACCTCTAAACTTCAAGATAGAAAAAACACCTTCACTTAAAGAAGAGTTAGCTTTAGCTAAATCTAAAGAAGATAAATTTTACCAGGAAAAGTTAGACGAACTACCTTTAGAAGATAAGTTTACTCCCCTTAATTTTCTAAAAGATAAAGAGGAAATAAATAAACTTTATCAGATTGCAAAAAATAACTATCAACCATTAAAGATAGCAGAAAGTCAATTAAAATTATCCCTGATGAAAGTAAAAGAAGCTATGAGAACTCTTTTCCCTGCATTAGGTATTGAATATAATTCTACTACAGGAGAAACTATAACCGATACCTATAAGAGCAAATCCTATGGAGCAAAAGCCCAACATATTCTTTACGATAGTGGCCAACGTGGCTTATCTTTAAAAAGAGAAAGATTAAATGTAGAGGTTGCCAAAAATAATTATGAGAAAGTTAGGAATGAACTTGTATTTGAGCTCTTAAAAAGCTACTATATCTTTATTAACGAAAAGAATACTCTTTCTGTATTAGAAGAGGCATATAAGAAATTTAAAGACTATTTAACTATGGGTAATACTCTCCAAGAAGCAAAATTGATTACCCAAATAGAGTATCTTAAAATCCAGAACCTAACCCATAAATTAGAAGCGTACCTTGCTGCTCAACAAAGTAGATATAACTTAAGTATCGCTAACCTTAAGAAGGTATTAGGGATTAACCCTGAAGAACAAATACCCCAAATAACATTTATTGATTTCAAAGAAAATATACGATTACAAAGCTCTATTTCTGAATATATAAATATGGGAATAAGATTAAGACCTGAAATAGCCCTCTGGGAGAAAACTATTAAAGCCACAGAAGTTGCCTATCGTATAACAAAAGTTGAAAATAGACCAAAATTACTTTTAGAAAGCTTCTGGGGTAGAAGTGGTGAAGCTTATGGTTACCAGGATTTAGAGTTAGCTAATAACTGGAATGTTGTGGGTAGAGTAATTTGGTTATTCGGAGGCAGCTCATTTGAAACTTCTCTCACCAAAGAGAAAACTGTGCCTACGGAAATAGCTGAAGTCTCTACTAAAACCGAAGCAGATACTCTTTCTTTTAAAATGAACCTATTAGATAAATTTAGATACTATACAGAAACTCAGGAGAGTAAAATAGCTTTAAAACAAGCGGAAGATGAATTTATTAAGCTTAAAAAAGATATTGCCTGGGAGGTACAAGATGGTTATTTTACTTATACCGAAGCCCAAAGAAGAATAGAAAGTATAAAGAAAGAATTGGAAACATACTCTAAAGAGTTGGAACTAAAAAAAGAATTATTAAGAGCAGATGAACAGGCTATATCCGACGTTATGGAAATAGAATTAAGAAATACTGAAACAACTCTTTCCCTATTACGCGCCAAATTGGATATGTATCTTGGTTTAATAACACTGGATAAAGCTACAGGATTTAATCTTAATATAGTAAAAGAACTATAAGGGTAATAATCAAAAAATATCAAATTAAATGTGGAAGGAGAATTATGAACTTAAATAATTTTAAATATGTGTTCTGTTCCCTTATAAGCATTTTCTTTATATTTACCTCAGCTCTTCCTCAGGGAAAAAAAGATTTAGAAGAGATAAAAAAACAATTCTTAGAAGAGATTCAAGTAATGGTCTACAAAGTCAAACCTATACCTCTCTTTAAGGATACTATTCCTATATTAGGGACAATCACTCCCTTAGAAACAGTGAACCTTAAGTTTTCTGAGAGGGGAATTGTTAAGAAAATATATTTTAAAGAGGGAGATCAAGTAAAAGAAGGTGATTTGCTTGCTGAATTAGAAGAAACCGAATTTATTTTAAGAAGGGACTATGCCAAGAATAAATACGAATCTGAGAACAGTTTACTTCTTTCTATGGAGAAAGAATTCCAAGTAAAGAAAGCTCTCTATGATAAAGGAGCAATACTAAAGGAAAAAATAGAAGAGATGAAATTAAGAATTGATTCCCAAAGGTTTCGCACAGAATCTGCAAAAAAAGAATGGGAATTAGCCGAAGATAGCATAAAAAAAATAAAATTAACCTCCCCGTGTAATGGTAAGATAGATAAAAAAGATATCTCCGAAGGAGAACTGGTTAGCCCGGAAATAAAAGCTTTCACTATTATAAAGATAGATAAAGTTTATGCCGAAGTGGGAGTGACTGAAAAAGATATTAGTAGAATAAAACAAGGCCAAATCGCCCAAATATGGGTAGAAACTTATCCTGAGATAAAATTTACCGGCTTAATTAAAAACATACTACCTTCAGTAAAAGGAACATCTCGTACACTTACTCTAAGAATAGAAATAGATAATACCGACAACAATTATACTCTCCTACCGGGAATGTTTCTAAAAGGTGAGATTATTATCAATGAATTTAAAAATGCTTTAATAGTACCTACAGAAAATCTCCTTGTTGCCGCTCCTGAGATATATGCAGTCTATGTCTTAGAACCGGATAATGAATTTACGGATAAAGATTTAGAAGAAGGTAAAGTAATTGGAACTATAGAATTAAAACAGATAGAAGTTTTACATAGGAGTCCTGAATATTCAGTTATTGCCGGCTTAGAAAATAACAGTTTAATAATTACTCGTAGCGAAGGAGAAATCCTCCCCTATGGAAAAGGAAAAGTAGTTGGTGTAGAGACCTTTGAATCAAGGGAGTAATTAATCTCCCTTACTACACCCGCCGGGTGTAGTACACCCGGCGGGTGTAGTAAATGGGTGGAATTAACGATATTATGAAAATAGTATCTTTTTGTCTAAATAGGAAGGTTACTACTTTAATGATTTATCTCGGTGTTGTAATAATTGGCCTAATTTCGTGGTATTTCCTACCCCAGGAGCTTTTCCCTCCCTTGGTATATCCTCAGATTACTGTTCTTACTCGCTACCGCCAGGCTTCCCCCTATGAAATAGAAAGTATGATTACACGACCAATTGAAGAAGCTATTGGCACGGTAAATAGATTAAAACGTATCTCATCTATATCAAGAGAAGGTGCCTCTATAGTAATGGGTGAGTTTGACTGGGGAACGAATATGGATTTTGCCGCCTTAGAAGTAAGAGAAAAATTAGACCTAATAAAAGAAAAACTTCCCCGTGAATGTGAAGAGCCAATAGTAATGAAACATAATCCCTTTGAAATGCCAATGATGCGTATAAATATTATAGGTGAAGATAACCCTCTAAAACTAAGAAAAATCGCTAAAAAAAATGTTAAAGAAGAATTAGAGAAAA
>JAMWDA010000023.1:0-4675 GCA_023818995.1 Candidatus Omnitrophota bacterium | reverse complement strand
AATATACTTAAACTTGATAAAAAAGTATAAAATAGCAGAAAGGAAAAGATTTGATTATAAAAGTAAAATTGTAAATGATATTTTGTTAAGTTATACTTATGATAATAAAAAAAATGTTAAAGAAGAATTAGCGCAAATAGAAGGTGTTGGTGCTATAGAAATAGTAGGTGGTTTAGAAAGAGAAATAACCGTAGAGGTATTGGAGAGTAAATTACGTAGTGCTTATCTTTCTATAATAGATGTAAGTAGCGCTCTTGAGAAAGCTAATCTAAATTATCCTGCAGGAACAATAAAAGAACCTTTTTTTGAATACCTGATTAGAACTGTGGGTGAGTTTGAGAATATAAAAGAAATAGAAACATTACCTATAAAAGCGGAATTTCCTGTACCCAAAGAGAAACTTTCTTACTTCAGTGAATATTATAAAATGGAAGAACAAGAACAAGGAATATATCTACCCGCAAGTGAAAGATTAATCTTTGTTAAAGATATAGGTAATGTCAGAGATGGAACAAAAGAAAGAGAATCAATATCTCGCTATCAAGGTAAAGAATGTGTTACTATACTCATTAGGAAACAGGCTTTAGCAAATAGTGTGCGTTTATCGGCAAAAATAAGAGAAGCAATAAAAGATATTGAAAAGAAAATCCCCTCCCCTATAAAATTAAACATAGTTTATGACGAAGCGAATTTTATAAAAGAATCCTTAGTGAGTGTTCGTAATTCCGCTATTCAAGGAGCGGTGTTAGCATTTTTGGTGATTCTTTTCTTTTTAAAGAATGTTTGGTTCTCTTTAAGTATAATTTTCTCTATACCTATAAGTATCATTGTAGTCTTTCTCCTAATGTTCTTTTCAAAACTAACTCTTAATCTTATCTCCTTAGGAGGACTGGCATTAGGAGTAGGTATGGTTGTGGACAACTCTATTGTTGTTTTGGAATCTATATTCATAAATAAAGACCCTATTGCCAAAGAAAAGGCTATCAAAGGGACTAAAGAGGTAGGTTTAGCTATTTTAGGTTCAACTCTCACTACAATATGTGTATTCTTACCTATGATATTTGTCATTGGGATTGCTGGCCAACTCTTTAAACAGCTAGCCTTCTCTATAGTATTTTCTCTTATCGCCTCTCTTGTTGTAGCTATTACTATTTTACCTTTATTTATCTATCTATATCTAAGGAAAAAAAATCTCAAAGACACTCAAAAAGAAATTAAATTAGATTTTTGGGAGAAAACTTTTAGCTTTATCTTCAAATACAGGATACTAACTCTTATATCAATCTTAATAATATTTGTCCTATCTCTATATGTATTTACTACTATTCAAAGGGAATTACTACCAAAAATTGACCAAAACGAATTCACTATCAAGATAGAAACACAACCGGGAACACCATTAGATAAAACGGACATTATTGTAAAAAAGATAGAAGAAGTAATTTCCCAAGAAAAAGAAGTTGAGGAGATTACATCTACTATTGGCTCATCTTCTGAAACTGCCGAAGAGAAAGCCATTCAATCCCAAGGACCACATCAAGCGCAGGTGTTTGTAAAATTAGATAAAAATACATATACTACCCAATTTATCAAAAAATTAGGGGAGAAATTAAATCCTCTATTTGATAAGAATGTAACGATAAATATTCTGGCTCAAGAAAGTTTCTTAAAAGAGGCTTTCATTCAACAAGCTCCTCTAATCTTTGATATAAAAGGTGTTAACATAGATAATCTTAAGAAAATTGGGATAGAATTAATGGATAAATTAAATAATTTACCTTATCTTTACAATGTGAAATTAGACTTTCCTCCTCCCCGTCCGGAAGTTAAAGTAGAGGTAGTGAAAGATAAAGCTTTTCTTTACAATATTTCTACCCAAACTATTGCTGCTATAGTAAATATATCTTTAAAAGGTATCGTTCCTACAAAGTTCAAGGAAAAAGGTGAAGAATACGATATAAGAGTAGTCCTAACTAAAAGAGATAGGGAAAATGTAAATAAATTGAAGCGACTCCTTATCCATGGGATATTTCAAGATAAACCCTTAACTGTTCCTCTTATGGAGATAGCAAAAATAAGTAGAGGCGTAGGACCTTTAGAGATTAAGAGAAAAGAAGGAGAAAGATTAATCAATATTACAGCAAGTATCTACAAGATGCCTCTAAGTAAAGTAATAGAGGACATAAATAAAACTATTAAGGGATTATCTCTTCCTTTAGGTTACCGCACAGAGATAAGTGGTGAAGCTGAGAGTATGAAAGAATCTTTCAACTCTTTAAAGTTTGCTTTAATTCTCTCCATCATACTTGTATTTATGGTAATGGCTTCACAATTTGAATCTCTCTGGCAACCTCTAATTATCTTAACCACTATCCCCCTATCTCTTATAGGAGTAACGCTTATCCTCTTCCTAACAAAATCTACTCTGAATGTAATCTCTGCTTTAGGACTAATTATGTTAGGAGGTATTATCGTCAATAACGGGATAGTCCTTATTGATTATACAAATATATTAAGAAGAGAACAAGGTGTAGGTTTGGAAGAAGCAGTGAAGTTGGCTAGTGTACGTAGAATAAGACCTATTCTTATGACCTCTTTAACTACAATATTCGGTATTCTGCCTTTAAGTTTATCGGAAGATTCTCTTATGCAACCTTTAGGTTTAGTAACCATTGGTGGTTTATTTACAGGAACTATTCTTACCCCTATAGTTGTGCCTATACTCTATTACTACTATGAAAAATTCTTCTCTACTTTGTTTAAAAGAAAAGAAGAGATATACCCTGTTAAAGAAAGAACACCCCTTGTAGAGGAAAAAACAATATTAGAAACTGAGAAGAAACCCGCCCCTATATTTACTCAAATATCAAAGAAGTATGAAAGTAAATTCATTCAATTTGAAGAAGAAAAAGAAAAAAAGAAAGAAGAAGAAATAGAGCCTATTCCCACTCCTCCCTCCCAACCTACTTATCAAGAAATAAAGGAAAAGGAAGAGAAAGTATCTATTTCTCCTTCTACACAAACGATAGAAGAGATCGAAATTAAAAAACTATATAAAGAAACTGACCTATTTACTCGACAAAAAGAACTACTCAATTATTTAAAAGAACACCACCAAATAACCCGTGTTGAATATGCTAAAATATTCAATGTTTCTA
This sequence comes from Candidatus Omnitrophota bacterium, assembly GCA_023818995.1. Classification (GTDB taxonomy): domain Bacteria; phylum Omnitrophota; class Gorgyraeia; order Duberdicusellales; family 4484-171; genus JAMWBQ01. The sequence continues at coordinate 1,517 of JAMWDA010000023.1, read as the reverse complement.
TCCCTACAGCGGCAAGAGACTTAAAAAAGCTTATTAATTTAGGCTTAATTGAAGCTAAAGGACCTTCCGGTCCTGGTAGAATCTATGTTTTAAAAGAAAAACTATCTGGTAACCCTAATATTTAGTAACGAAATAGGCTATGAAGGAACGTCAGCCAAAATATAATAAATATATCTTTATCCATAAAAGAAAGAATAAGGGCTAATCTTGAGGGTATTTTAAAGAACTTTAACCATAGAAAAGCAGATGGTTCACTTTTCACTAAATAGACAAGTAACGGTATTTATGATATTCCTGGGAGTATTTATTCTAGGAATAATATCTTTACTTACTATTCCTGTAGAACTTATGCCTAATATAAACTTAGGGAGGATAAGTATAATTACCTATGTACGAGGAGGTCTTCCTCCCGATGAAGTAGAAAAGCGTATCTCTAAACCTTTAGAAGATATTCTGGGAGATACATCACATCTTAGGAATATACTATCTATATCCAAAGAGAGTGAAAGCACATTAATATTAGAATTTGAACCGGAAACAAATATGAATTACGCCTCTATGGAAATAAGAGAAAAATTATCCAAGATATGGGAAAAACTTCCCCGCGAAGCAGAAAGACCAATTGTTATTCAGTATGGTTATGGAGAATTCCCTATCATAGCTGTAACTTTCGTTTCTGAAAAATTTAACTCTGAAGAATTGCGTAAATTTGTAGAGACATCTATTAAAGAAAGATTCTTCCGTATAGAAGGTGTAGCACGTATAGAAACAGTAGGGGGTAGGGAAGAGAAAGTTATTATTGAACTGGACGAGAAGAAGATGATTTCTCTAAAAATATCTTTCCAAGAAATCTTAAGTATATTGGGATTAAGTAATATAAATCTCTTAGGTGGAAAAATGTTCTTAGCTGATAAGGAATATTTGGTAAGGACATTAGGAGAGTTCAATACTTTGCAAGACATAGAGAATCTGGGAATAAAAACTACTAAGGAGGGTGGTATTATACGCCTAAAAGATATCGCTGATGTGAAACTATCTTATTTAGAATATCGGCAAATGGGTAGAATTAACTTACTTCCTTCAGTTACTCTCTATATGTTCAAAAAAAGTCTTTCCAACACTCTTGAAGTATGTAACAAAATAAAAAAACAAGCAGAAATCATAGAGAAAGAATTAGAAGGTAATACCGAGGTAATTATCCCCTTCAACAACGGAGAATTTATACAAAAAGCAATTAACGAGTTAAGAAAATCGCTTATCTATGGAACAGTGTTAGCTATACTCATTCTCCTGTTATTCTTGCGTAAAATATCAGCTATTGTTATCCTATCCTTAAGCTTACCTTTTTCTGTGCTTATTACCTTCTTCTTTATGCGTATATTTGGTATATCTCTCAATGTAATAACTTTAGCTGGTCTTTGTTTGGGAGTAGGGATGCTTGTAGATAGCAGTATCGTAGTTATGGAGAATATATTTACTTATCAGGAAAAGAAATCCCAACCTCTTACAAGAAAAGA
>JAMWDA010000022.1 GCA_023818995.1 Candidatus Omnitrophota bacterium | reverse complement strand
TTCTTTAACTTTTCCATTAAACTTAATCCCGAACGAGGATCATAACCTGCCTTAATTGTATATTTAACTGCTAAAGAATCTGCTAAAAACTCATCCTGGCGAGAATATCCTAAAAATATAACATTATACATTACATCTATAGCTTTCTTTACCAAATCACTTTGGACATCTTTTAATGCTATAGCTAAAATTAAATTAACTCCTAAAGAAGCCTGTAGCTTTTTAATTGAATGCCTTGCACATATATGCCCTATCTCATGGGCAAGCACAAAGGCAAGTTCATCTTTATCCAAATCTTCCAAAGTCCCCCTATGGACAAAAATATATCCACCAGGTAAAGCAAAGGCATTTATACTTTCATCACGAATTATATAAAACTCGTAGTTTAAATAACTTCTGTCAGATAAAGATGCTATTTTTTTACCGATACTTGTTAAGTAAGATAAAAGCTTGCGATCATAAACCATCTCGTTTTCTCTTACTATACTCTCTGCCATATTCTTGCCAATCATAACCTCTGTATTATCGTCGATAAAGTAAATTTCTCTTCTCTGGGGAGCAGGATTATCTATAGTTATACATCCTGCGAAGATAACTAATAATATGAGTAAGATGGTAAATATTTTTACTCTCTCCATAACTCTACTCTTTCACCAATTCTATCTGGTAAGGTGTGCATACTATTATTTCCGGACCATTATACTCTTTTATTCTACCACTTACTTCTATGGTTTTACCTCGATAGAATATGGCTGGCTCAATATTTTTTTCTCTAAAAAACTTTAGGCAATCGTTAAAAATAACCACAGTAAAATCTTTACGATAATCTTTACCAAAATTTAAGAATACCGCTTTTGAGGATTGATATGTATCAATTACCCTACCTCTAACTCTTCTTATAGAATTTATAAATTTGTGCGCCTCATCACTAGAAATAACCTCGTATGTTCCCCAGATACCTTTTTTAGAAAGACGCGCTTTCTTTTGAAGCTCTACAAATAGGTCAGCATATTTTACGTTGGGCGGCCTCGTATAAAGAACAGCTAAACCATCTTCAACTAACTTAGCATTAACAAATAGGTCATCTACAAAACAGTACCCCAATAACCTTTTGTGTTCATCGTTTTTCTCCACATCAAATTCTATCCTTACAAATTTATTTTCTACTAATTTGCGGTTAGCTTCCTTTGCCTCTAAGGCAAAAGGTTGTGGGTCGTAAGTGAACCCCTTATCTTGCTTAATCCTTACTTCAGGAGTATCTATACCTATATAACGCAAAATTTTACCATTAGCAAGGATAACCGTGTCTCCATCAATAACTTCCTTTACTTTTATCTGAGAATAATTATCTACGGAAGAACAACTGAGGAAAAATATACTAAGAAATAAGATTACTATCACTCTAATTCTTTAATAATGGCAAAAAAAATCTCCTGAGCAATATTTGGTTTAGGTAAAAGATACTTTCGACTAGAAACACGCAGTTTTTGAATATCAGGTTTAATGGTATAAATCTTTATAGTTATATCCGCATCGGATAATTTTGCTTTAATCAATCCCTTTGACTCCACAGTTTTAATTATCTCTACTTTTCTCTCCTCTAATTTACCAATAGAGGCATCCCAAACATCCCTATAGCTGGCAGTGAGGAAGCCCGTAGCGGAATCATTACTTAAAACATAGCCTGTAACTACCCCTGTACCTACTAACAGAGGTGTACATCCCAAAATTAATATAAATCCAAGCCAAAGAATATATCTCATTAAGAGATACTCCTTTTAGAATAATGTTTCAAAAAAAAACTCTCTAAGATTTCTTTAGCTATAAAAACCTCTCTACTTAAAGCTTCTCCTGTGCCAAATCTATTCCCTCTAATACCTAAAATTAGTATATCAATACGATTATGTTCTTGCAAGTATTGAATTGCTAATTTTAAAGAGGAATTATGTGTAAAATATAAATTTAAATCCTCTAAGCTCTGTGGAGAAAATAACTTGAAACGACAATTATCGTAATAGTGAGAACAATCAACAAATACAATAAATCTATTATTTTGATGAGCGAGCTTATCTAAATGGTTCTCTAAGGAATTACCAGCATCGTAAACTTTAAAAGAAACTTTATCTTTTAAAGAACTTATTATAAGAGGACCCACACTATCATCCTCACGAAGAAGATTACCTATCCCTACCAAGATAAAGTTATTTTGATTACTATCTATCTTCTCCTTCAACCTTTCCATAATCATACTCTCTTCATTAGATGGGATAAATACATTATAAGATTCCATTTCAGCAACAAGTTGTGGTAGAGAAACAAATTTTATACATCTAATTCCTAATTTTTTAGCTTCGTTAACTAACTCCTCTCTATCATCTATATAAACTATACTATCGAAAGACGTTTGAGCTTTCTCTCTAAGAACTTCGTAAATTTGTCTTTGGGGCTTAACTGCTTTTACTTCAAAGGAAAGAATTAAATCATCAAAGAGAGAGAATATCTCTCCAAAACTATTCTTAAGATGCTCAAAATGAATACGGTTAATATTGGAAATTAAATAGGTGGGGTAGATTAATCTCGCTTTACGAACCAAATCTACCATTTCTAACTTAGGAGAGAAAATGTTACACCAAATATCTATAAATTCTTCGTATCCTAAATTTGCTTTAAATTCCCTAACAAAATCTTCATAGAAATCTTCGCACGAAACTAAGCCTCGCTCAAAATCTAAGGTGAAATCCTCATAGAAAAGTGTATGAATAACTTTATCTTGACTTACTCCTAATTTATCCCTTATCTTAGCTAAACCAATATTGTAATCAAAATCAAATATAACTTTACCTAAATCAAATGCTAAACATTTCATAATAATTTAATTTCCCCCTAATATCTTTTATTCCCATGTCGATAGGGCCTTTTTCTATTTTTCTCCATCTTCTTAAGAATTGCTTTTCCTAAATCTATCCCCTTTCTACCGCAGTAATCAAAAATTCTTATACAACAATCAGCTAACTCTTCTGCCACCACCTCTTTGGGTTGATGTTCCCGTAACGCTTCTAACGCTTCCGAAAGTTCAGAATGCATAAGAGCGATTAACTCTGCGTCGTTACGCGGTCTATCCCACCACCCTTTAGATTTAGCAATAGAGTAACAGTTTGCAATAATCTCTTTTAGAGAAATTTTATCTTTTACCTTCTTCATTTATTTAGATAATCTTTAAGAAGTAATTACCACTTTTCTCCTACAGTGAGGACAGATAATCCGGAACCGATCGTAACGAAAAATCTTCTCTTCTCCCTTACCCAAATCGTCTCTTACTAATAGTTTTTTTTGGTGAAGAGAGATTAGGGAGGTATTAGAAACAGAAAGAGGACCTAACTTATTTATTGTCCAAAAAATATGCTCTAAAGGGGCAATTGGCTTCTCACATATTTCACAAACGGACAATTCTTTTTCAATTATCTGGAAGAGCTGTCCCCTATTCTCCGTTACAGAAATATCAAATTCGTTAGAAAGAATTATACCCTTCTCTGTCAAACAATGAAGCTGGCATTGCCCACATTCAATACAGATATCCCATCTAACTTTTAATATCCTTTTATATCCCGAATCGCTCTTTACCTCTTTAAAGCTTAATGCTCCCGTAGGACATACATTTACACAAGCAGTGCAACCTACACAATCATTCTCGTGAAAATATGGTTTACCTCTAAAAGAAGGATAAGGAATATGCTTTTGGTAAGGGAATTTTGTGGTATATGGTTTACTCAGCAAAGCCTTTACTGCTTCTTTTATCTCTCTCAGTTTAGGATACTTCATAAAAACACTTAAATTTTATTTTTATCTGAATAAAAATCGCACTTACTTTTCTCCCAAAGTTTTATTCCTCCCTTATAAGAAGCCCTTGCCAATGCATGAGAGGCTGTAGGAGAAGTAAGCAAAACAAAAATTAATGCAAGTATGCACTTTATACCTGTAGGATTAAATCCTACCATTACGTATGTACCAAAAAGAATACTTGCTGTTCCAAAAGTAACACATTTAGTAGATGCCTGAAGACGATTATATACATCAGGGAAACGCACCAGTCCCAAGCAACCTAAAAAATCAAAAACTATCCCCATAACTATAAAAATTATACCTATTACCTCAATCATCAAAATCCTTCCCCTCTAAAAATTTTGCTAACGCTAAAGTAGAAATAAAACTCTGTAATGCCCAGGCAATCCCTATATCTATATACCAGTTACGTTTGGTAGAGATAGTTAAAAGAGCACATATACCTAAAATTAATATTCCTAACATATCTATACTAACAATTCTATCAGAGGCTGTAGGACCTCTTAAGATACGGAATAAACAGAAAAAAGCGCTTATTATAATTATCCCCATCCCTCGTTTCAATAACCATAAATAGGAAAGCTTTGGATAAATGAGCATATCTAAAGGGAAAATTATCACTACTACCAAGAGAGAAACGATAATGATTAAACCTAAAAAATATCTTAACTTCATTATTCAAATATTTTTTTTAGAATCCTCTCAAACCTCTTTACAATCATCTCTGTTGCTTTATCTACATCGGTTGTCTTTATATCAATCCAATGGATATACAGGTAGCCATTTTCTTTGTCTATATCCACAGTTAATGTCCCGGGAGTTAAAGTAATAGAATTAGCTAAGAAGGTTAGAGCTGTATCACTCCTTAAAGTTGTTTTCACTCTTATAATCCCAGGATTTAAAGGCTTATTAGGGTGAATAACTCTTAAAGCAACATCTATATTAGACTTAAAACACTCCCACAAGAATACAGGTATGTAATATAGAAACCAAAAATATCGCTGAGGATGGAAGAAAAGGTTCGGCCTCTGTGTGAATAGTTCACCGGTTAAGTAAGCAACAAAACCTGATACAATCAACCCTGTTATTAGATGCTGCCAATCTAAAGAACCTGTAAGCAGAAGCCACACAACAAATCCTAAAATTAATAGAATCGTTCTACTTTTCATTGCTTATACTCTCGTTTATATTCTTGTAATCTAAACCACCTAAAATAACTTTTTGTGCCGGCAAAAGCAAATAATTGTTTAAATATGGTATAAGCATCCCCCCACTTAAAATACAGATAATAGATAAAATTACCATAGCGGTTTTCATAAAGATGGGCACTTCTTTAACCTCTTTGTATAAAGGGTTTAATCTACCAAAGAAAGCAAATTTTTGCACCTTCATAAAGGAAGAAAGAGTAAGAATACTACCAATAATTGCCCAAATCGCATAACCGACATATCCCCTTTGAATACAAGCAATAATAATTAAAAGCTTACTAAAAAAACCATTGAACGGTGGTATGCCAGAGATACTTAAAGAGGCAATTAGAGATGTTCCCCCAGTTATAGGCATATTCTTACGTAAACCTCCCATCTTAGAAAGTTCTCTTGTTCCTATAGTGTACTCTATTGCTCCTGAATTAAGAAAAAGTAAAGACTTAAACACTGAGTGATTAAATAGATGAAATAGACCACCTAAAATACCTAAGGGTGTACCTAAACCAATCCCCAATATTATATAACCAATTTGACTTATAGAATGGTAGGCTAATAAACGCTTAATATCCATCTGACTAATAGCCATAATTACACCCACCATTATAGATAAAACTCCTAAGAACATAAGAATATTAAGAAAAACCTGGCTTACTCCTAAAAGGTTATAGAAAATTCTTAAAAGTAAATATACTCCTAAAGTTTTAATAAGTACTCCTGATAAGGTTGCCGAGATGGGTGCGGGCGCTGAAGGGTGAGCATCGGGCAACCAAGCATGAAAAGGCACAATAGCAGATTTTAATCCCACCCCTAAGAAAAATAAAACCGCAGAAAATATCACTACCGGCACTATCCCTTTCTCTGACAGAACTGCTCCCATATCAGCAATATTTAAAGTGGAAGTATAAGAATATAATAGAGCGATACCTAAGAGAATACATAGGGAAGCAAAGGAGCTCATTACTAAATATTTAAAAGAAGCTTCTAATTCCTCTGCTTCTACACCATAAGCTACTAAAGCATAACTTGCCACAGAAGCAATCTCTAAAAAAACAAATACATTAAAAATATCACCACTGATAAGCAAACCGTTCATACCGGCAAGCATAAAAAGGAACAAAGTATAAAACTTGTACTTAGAAGTGAATTTCTCCATATAATTCACAGAGAAAAGAGTAATCGTCCAAGCAATAAAATTAACCGTAATTAACATAAACCTTGTTAATCCATCCACAACCAAAGTTATCCCCCAAGGAGGTAACCATCCTCCAACTTTATACAGTATAGGCTGAAATGGATTAAGAAATAAGATAACCAAAGATAACAAGGACAAAACAAAGGTAGTAATATTGGCAAAAATATCAGTAAACAATTTAGAGCGCCTTCCACACAAGTATATAATAAATGCACCCAAAAGAGGTAGAATAGTAAAAAAAGGAATAATTACCATATTAACCTTTCAGTTTCCTAATTCTGGTAATATCGAATGTGTCATACTTCTCGTATATTCTTATGGCAATCCCCACAACCAAGGCTGTAGTAGCTAAACCGATAACTATTGATGTTAGAACTAAAGCTTGCGGCAAAGGGTCAACCATATCAATAATTGATTGTTCAGGTGAATATAAAGGAGAACGTCCACGTATCTTATATCCTACAAGAACTAAAAAAAGATTAACTGCATATTCGCATATCACCAGACCAATAATGATTTTAATAATGTTTCTCTTACGCAGAACTCCGTATAGCCCCACGCAAAAGAAAACTAAACACAAAAAATATGGTAGATAACTATTGTTCATCTTTAGAAGTAAACTTTAACAATATCAAGACTAAAAATATTCCAAATAATCCTAATCCTACCTTTAAGGCAATAGCGATATTAGAGAAGATTATACTTCCTGCAGAGAATAACTCAAATGGTTTACCTTTGCTAAACCAATCTAAGAAGAAGTATCCTCCCATAAACCCTAAAATAGCAATACCTAAAAACAACAAAGCGCCTACACTCTCTAAAACTGCTATAAACGATTTAGGTAAAATTCTCAATGCCTCTTCTCTTCCAAAAGCAAGCATAAGATGAATAAAAGATATAGCAACGATTACTCCTCCTGCAAATCCTCCTCCCGGAGAGATATGACCGTGAAGGGTAATATATAATCCATAGAGAAGAATTAATCCCACAGTTAAACGTGTAATTGTCTTTACAATTAATGTCATCCCTTTGTGTTTATTATCACAACTCATCTTCTTCTTTCTCCTCAAGCTTTTTCCTACCTTTCTTCCTCATTACTGTCATCACTCCTACTACACTGGCAAAAAGTACAGTTGCCTCTCCTAAAGTATCATAGGCTCTAAAATTTAGAATTATGGAAGAAACCAAATTAGCTGATCTAACCAATTCTTTAGCATGATCAAGATAAAATTGGGATACGCGCATAATGGGGTACCCGAAAGGTGGTAAATCTTTTATAGCTAAATAACCTAAGTAGAGAAAAATTATTATAAATACAAAAGAAACAATTGTATTAAATATCCATCTCCCCGAGGTAGAAAATGGTAAATCTTTTTTAATAGTAGCTCTAATTAAAATTATTAAACAGAGTATCTCTACTACCAACTGAGTAATTGCTAAATCAGGTGCTTTCAATATCAAAAACACGACACATAAACCTAAACCGCTCGCTCCCAATGCCACTACTGCCGAGAGTAAATCTTTTACCTCAAGAGCGATAATCGCTCCTAAAATCATAAATATTAAAAGAATATTTAATTCCAACATAACTACCTAAAAAATAAATATAACAACCCTAACATCCCTATCAAACACCAAACTAAGTACGTAGGTAAAACTCCATTATGAAGGAAACTTAAAAATCTACCCAATAAAAAAATTAATCTCTTACCTTGTTCGTATATATCAAAATATTTATTCTCTGCACAATTGTAAATTTTTTTAAGTAGGGATAAATCTTTTATCGTATTGTAAAAATCTTCACTCTTAACCTCATCTTCTAATACTTCTCCTCCTATATAAGAGGGACTATAGCGAGTAATTCTTGCGGAAAAGAAGAATAAAATTAAACCTAAAACTACCCCTAAAACAATTAAACCTGTAGAAAGAAGTGGTCGCCATAATCCAGAGAAGTAAATTCCTCCTGCTCCTTTCTCTATGAACTTCAATATCGTAGAGTAGGCAAATAAACCGAAAATTATACATAGTAAGGAGAGAATAAAAGGAGGAAAATAAAGACTGAAACCTACCTCTCTAACAATTTTTTTAGGTTTACCTAAAAATACCGAAGAAATCAATTTTAGGAAAGAAGCTAAAGTCAAACCCGAACCAACCAACGCCATAACCAAAGATAAAGATACGATAACCTTTAGGGTTATAAATGTAGTGGTGTTAAATAAATCTAACAAACTCTGATAGATCGTCCATTTAGAAACAAAACCATTGAAAGGAGGTATTCCTGAGATAGAAAAAGAAGCAATCAAGGTAAAGATAAAGGTAAGGGGCATAAATTTACCAATACCTCCTAAATCCTCTAATTGACTACTGCCCGTCTCCTTTTCTATATTACCAGCACATAAGAAAAGGCACGATTTATAAATGGCGTGATTAACCATATGGAATAATCCTGAAGCTAACCCTAAGGATGTCCCCGAAGCTATCCCCAGAATCATATAACCTACTTGGGAAACAGCATGGTACCCTAATAGTTTTTTTATATTATGCTGAATCAATGCCATCATTACAGCAAAAATCACAGTTAATGCTCCCATAACGAGAAGAAAAGCTTTTGCCCAATTATCTAAAATAAATGTATCCTTTACTATTCTCGCTAATAGATATATACCTAAAAGTTTATCCAAAGAAGCCGGTAGATAAGCTACCACAGTTACAGGTGCATCTTTAGCTACATGGGGTATCCAAGTATGTAAGGGGATAGCACCTGCTTTAGCGAAACAACCAAGGGCAATAAAAATAAAAGATAAAAGAGTTAACCCATTGTTTATTATCAAAGGTTGTTTATCAACAGCGAGATTAAACGATAGAGAGGAAGTTAAATGCGCATATAAAATAAAACCCAAGAGCATCAGTCCATCACTCCCACCTACAACAATAAAAGTCTTTTTTGCTGTAGAGGAGGCTTTATCATCATCAGAGAGATTTATTAATTGAAAAAGAGTAAATCCTAAGAAACCCCATAAACTTATAATAATCCATACATTTCTTGTGAAAACTACCCCTATACTTAAAATACCCGTGATCAAAAACCAGAAGTAATAGGAAAACTTTCTCTCTTTGATATAACCAAACGAATAGATAAGAATAATCAAAATGAAGAAAGCTATAAAAGTTGCTACCAACTTAGATAAGTTATCGAAAATAAACAAATCACCTATTATCATAGCTCTCTTTTAGCTTAAAAGTCTTTTGTTGACATAATTTTATCAACTCTTCACCTCTTAATATTTTTCTCCCTTCTTTAGAAAATGCTACACTGCGTTCGGTACAACAATAACAAGGGTCAACGGCAGCTAAAATGATTGCTGCATCGGATATAGTGTATCCTGGTACACTCACTAAATTAGTAGGAACATTAACATAAGAGGGTGCTCTTATCTTATGACGAACCGGCCGGTTAGTTCCATCACTACGCACATAATGGAAGCATTCCCCACGCGGTGCTTCCACTCTACCAATACCCTCACCTTGAGGTATCTCTATAATCTCTAAAGCAATCTCACCTTTAGGCAATCTTTCCATACACTGCTCAATTATTGAACAGGATTCAAACATCTCCAGTATTCTCACTATTACCTTAGCATAAATATCACCATCAGTTAAAGTTACTACTGACCAGTTAACCTTATCGTAATTAGCATAAACATCATCTCTACGTACATCTATATCTACACCCGATGCTCTTGCTGTAGGACCAACTGCTCCAAAAGATATTGCCTCTTCTTTGCTCAAAATACCTACATCCTTTGTTCTCTTATGAATAACAGGGTCATCCTCTATCGCTTTCTGGAAAAGTTTTAGCTCACCATAAAGTTGCTTAATAACTTTCTTTAAAGCTAATAGGTCATCATCCTTAATATCTCTTCTTACACCGCCAATCTTCATCATCGCGTAATTATTGCGATTACCACTAACTAACTCAAAAATATCCAATATAGGTTCCCTTGCTTTCCATGCCCACATCCATACAGTATTATAACCAATAAAGTGTCCGACTAAACCTAACCAAAGAAGATGGGAATGCAACCTCTGTAACTCATCAATGATCATTCTTATGTAATTAGCTCTTGGTGGAGGCGTAATACCTAAAAGGTCCTCTACGGCTAAAACGTAAGCAAAAGGATGCGAGGTGGAACATATGCCACATATACGCTCTACCAAGAAAGTTACCTGATCCCAATGTTTTGTTTCCGAGAGTTTTTCAATTCCCCGATGATTATAACCTATCTCTATCTCCAATTCGTTAACTTTCTCTCCTTCTACAATGAGCTTAAAAAATTCTGGTTCCTCCTGTAGGGGATGATAAGGACCTATAGGAACAATTTTTTTCTTACTCACCTTCTCTATCCTCCTCTAAAGGGTAAGATTGTTTTAAAGGAAAATCTTTCCTTAAAGGAAATTCACCCTTTGGCCAGCTATCCTCTAATAAAAGATGGTTTAAATTAGGGTGACCAATAAAATTTATACCTAACATCTCATTTATCTCTCGTTCAACCCAATTGCTTGCTTTAAAAATATCCGTTAAAGAATCAATCTCGGGATTAATCTTATCCTCAATAAATACTCTAAGATTAAACAACTCTCCACTCTTATCGTAACCAAAATGGTATATCAACTCAAAATTCTTCTCATTTTCCAAACCGGTTACCGTGGATAATCTTAATCCCATATCTTTATAGAGAATAGTAGCTACTTCTTTCAAATCTTTTTTATCAATAACAAAATAAACTCTTTTAGGAGATTTTATTAACCAATCCTTAAATTTCCCTGTAAGTCTTTTCTTTACTTCCTCTTTAATCATAATTTATTTACCTTATTAATCAATTTTACTATACCAGCAATTATTGCCTCCGGTTTGGGTGGACAGCCGGCAATATATAGGTCTACGGGTATAATCTTATCTAAAGCATCCTCCAGAGCGTAACTTGGTCTAAACATATGCTGACTTGTTGCACAACTACCCACAGCTACAACAAGACAAGGTTTAGGTGCCTGTTCGTATAAGATTTTTAATCTCCCTAAAGATTTCTTGTTCATTGCTCCTGTAACCAACAGCACATCTGCCTGTCTTATACTCCCTATAAGTTGCATCCCAAATCGTTCAATATCAAAACGAGGGGTAAGACAATCAAGAATCTCTATATCACAGTTATTACAGGAACCAGCACTTATATGGTATACCCAAAGGGACTTTGTTAAGATTTTCTCTCTTAAACCCATGTTAGTAACCTAAAATTGATAAAAACATTCCCACTATTCCCAAAGGGAACAAAAAAAACCAGAATAGACTAAGCACATCTTTAACCCTTAAACGAGGATTGATATTCTTGATTACGGAAATAATTAAAATTATTATAAGGTATTTGTAAGCAATTTGCCAACCTAAATTTTTCCCCATAAAAAAAGCTATAACTAACATTGGTAGAGAAAAATATAAGAAAGCTCGTGCTAATCTATAAAATCCTAAGAGTGGACCACCATACTCAATAAATACACCCGACATTATCTCTTGCTCTGCCTCGCTCACATCAAAAGGGACAATACCTAATTTAGCCTGTAGATAAAACAATGCTAACAAAAAACCTATAATTCCTGAAAAGCTATTAATGTAAGAAGTGCTCATCTGTTTATCCAATATTTTTTCTAAAGAAAAAACACCTCCTGATTTAATAATCACAATTAGTAAACTTAAAATAAAAACAAACTCATAAGCAAGCATAAGCTTTATCTCCCTTGTCCCACCAACAGTGGCTAAAGGATTAGAAGAAGAAAAAGCACCTAAAATAATAAAAAGTGAGGGGATAATCAATAGATAAAGGATAACGAATAAATCTCCTAAAAAACCTTCTCTTAAAAAAATAATTCTATCTAATATAATCGTAACTAAAATTACCGAAGATAAAGTTGCTATGGGAGAAAGGATAAAGATTACTCTATTTGCTGGGGAAGGTATTATCTGTTCTTTGGAGAAAAGTTTTAAGATATCAATAAAATTTTGGTACCAAGGGGGTCCTACCCTATATTGGAAACGGGCAGTAAGTTTCCTTTCTAACCACCATCCCCAGCCTCCTATAAAGAAGGAAAAAAATAATAACCCGAAAAGAATTAAATCCTCACCCTTCATTTCTTCTTATAGAGAACTCTATCATCGAATAACCATCTATTCTTACTGTGCACAGCTAAATAATCAGAAACAATATATATATTCTCATCTAAGTTTTCAACTTCTATATTCTCAAGAGAAATAGCATTGTAAGGGCAACTTCCTATACAAGAAATATTATCCCTACCTATACATAAATCACATTTAGGAACAAGAAAAGTTAAAAAATCGGGCAAAATAACTCCAAATGGGCAAGCAATACTACAAGTTTTGCAAGAAGTGCATAAGAAACTACTCCTCTTAACCACACCAGTAGTCTCTTTTTTTAAAGCTTTACGATAGCAAGAATTAACACAAGGAGCTTCTTGGCACCTCCTACATATCAAAGCAAAAGTAACAAACTCTCTAAGAGAAGTAATACCAGCATTTTCAAAATGGTAGATATAACTACACTTTATTACGCATTCAGGACAACTATCACATTTTTCTAAATCAAAAAATAATCTTTTCATAAACAGCTCTTTACTACTTTGATTTAAATAATGGCCTTTTTAATTTACACTCATCCGTTATATATACTAATCCCATATATCCTCTATCTCCTTTATATCTTCAAATCTAAACACCGGTCCATCCTTACATACATAGTATTTACCCAATCTACAGTGCCCACATTTACCTAAACCACAACTCATATTTTTCTCCATTGAAAGATATATATTCTCTGGCAAAAACCCTAACTCTAAGAGTCTTAAGGTAGTAAACTTCATCATTATGGGTGGCCCACATACCACTCCCACTGCTTGTTTGGTTAACAAAGGTAAATCGTTTAGAATAGTAGTTACCACTCCTACGTTACCCCGCCAGTTCTCATCTCCTCTATCCACAGTGATACGTAACTTGACATTCTTAAATTTTAACCAACTCTCCAGCTGGTATTTATAAACAATATCTTGAGGAGTTCTCGCCCCATAACATATAACTATATTCTTAAATTGTTCTATACGGCTAAACAGGGTAAAAATTAAAGAACGAAGAGGAGCTAATCCTACCCCTCCTCCTACAATAAGAATCTCTTTGTTAACAAAAATATCTACAGGGTAACCGTTACCGTATGGTCCCCTTACCCCTAACTTTTCTCCTAAACTTAACTTGTGGAAGAGTGAAGTAACTCTTC
>JAMWDA010000021.1 GCA_023818995.1 Candidatus Omnitrophota bacterium | reverse complement strand
CTTAGATCCATAACTGTATCTGTGCCTAAAGAGCTTGCTATTTTAAGTTTTTCTATTTCATCTTTATACTCTTTTTTCTCCGGTGATGTCCCTATGTTAGTATTAATTTTTATTCTTAGTCCCTCACCAATGGCAGTTATATTTTCTATCTCTCTTTTCCTATTTAAAGGAATAACTATTTTGCCTTCCTTCAATTTCTTTTCTAAATAACTTGCTGGAACACGCTCTTTTTTAGATAATTTTTTTATCAAACTTGATTTAAACATCGTTTGAATTCTTTTACAGCAGTGGGGATATTCCCATTTAAGATTATCGCTCTACATACACATACTTTACTTATCCCTATTTTTACAAGGGGATTTATATTATCTAAATTAATTCCTCCTACAGCGAATAAAGGTTTATTATTTATTAATTTTATCCAATTTTTTAATTTAATTGCTCCTAAAGGTTTAAGGGCCTGTTTTATTTCTGTTTTAAATACAGGGCCTATACTTAAATAATCTGTATCTTCTTTTGCAAACCTAATGAGTTCCTCTTTACTATGAACGGTTTTACCTATGATTTTTTCTTTACCAAGAATTTTTCTTGCTTGTGAGACATCTATATCATCTTTTCCTAAATGAAGCCCATCAGCGTTTGATAGATAGGCAATATCTACACGGTCATTTACAATGAATATCTTTTTATATTTACGAGTTATCCGAGACAACTTTTGAGAGATAGCGAGAGTTAATCTATCGGAGATATTTTTAAATCTAAATTGTATAATATCTGCACCACTTTTACTTATTTTGGTAGCTAAATCAAAAATATCAAGACAGTATCTATCAATAACTTCTTTATCAAGAATTATATAAAGAAGAGATTTCTTTAAAAGATTCTTTTTCAATATCGTATATTTCATATCTTAATTTTTTAACTGTTGCAACTTTCCTCTTATCTACTATTTTGAATAACTCCTCTAGTACCCTTAGTGATTCTTTTGTTCGTTGAAAATTTACATAGATTATATCAAATAAATTTTTACGGTTAAGCTCTATATTATTTATTTCTTTTCCAAAATCACTTTTTGTATCGCGTGAAGTTAGAAGTTTTTTAATTAAATTTCTATCTTCAATTATATGATCAAGGCTATGTCTTATCTCTTTTAGTTTTTCACTCAATATTCTATTTTCAATAACAAATCTAAATGCATCTTCTACAACACGTAATCCCTCCTTAGAACGATTGAAATTAACATCTATTACTCTAAGGAGCTTTTTATCATTCTTAGTTTGTTTTGTTTTGTTTACCATATTTATTTAATATTTTTTCAATAAGTTTTGTAGAGGAGTAGCCTTTTAATAGTTTTACAAAATACACTTTATCTACGAGTGTTTTACCTACTACCTTTTTATCATACCAATCTCCTCCTTTTACCAGAATATGCGGTTTTAATGTTTTTATGGCTCTATAAGGAGTAGGTTCATCAAAAACGGTTACGTAGTCAACATACTCTATAGATGATATAATTTCTACACGAGCATTTTGTTTAAGTATTGGACGTAGATTACCTTTTATTCTTTTTATAGAACTGTCCGAATTTATACCTACTATAAGAATATCTCCTTGTTTCTTTGCTTCTTTTAAAATTTTAATGTGACCAGGATGAATTAAATCAAAACATCCGTTAGTGAATACCAATTTATTCCCTTTACTTTTTAAGTTTTTTACAATATTTTTTAATTCTTTTATACTCTTAATTTTTTTATTCATTGAAATAGCTTTTCTTCTACTATTTGGCATATTATATGGCCGATAAGTATATGCATTTCCTGGATACGAGCGGTATCTTCAATAGGTATAATTAATGATGTATCTACTAAGTTTTTAAGTTCTCCTCCATCTTTACCTAATAGACCTATAGTATAAGTTCCTTTATCTTTAGCTTTTAATATCCCCTTTATTAAATTTTTTGATTTGCCCGATGTAGAGATAGCAAAAACAAGATCTTTTATTTGGGCTAATGCTTCTATTTGATAAGAAAATATTTCTTCGTAACCAAAATCGTTACCTATAGCTGTGATAACAGGTATATTTGAACTGAGAGCTATGGCGGGAAGAGGCTGACGTTTTTTTTTAAATCTGCCTATAAACTCAGCAGCTAAATGTTGGGCATCAGCAGCACTGCCACCGTTACCCATAAAGATAATTTTACCCTTATTCTTTATGGTCTCTATACACTTTAAGCTGATATCATTTAATATCGCAATATTCTCTTCAACAAATTTAATACTTTCTTTGTGCCTATTTATAGCGTTTATAATAATATTTTCCATTATCCAAAGAATATCTTTGCTATTTCATATAATTTTAAATCAACCGTTTTTAGTTTTTCCGTAGCATCTTTTAAAGGAACATCGATAATCTCTATTCCTTTAAGAGCGACCATCCTCCCAAATTTTTTTTCTTTAATCAATTCAAATGCTTTAACTCCAAATCTTGTGCCAAGAACCCTATCAAAAGCTGTAGGTGAGCCACCTCTTTGTATGTGTCCTAAGACAGTTACTCTCGTCTCAAAACCTGTTTTTTCTTCTATAATTTTACTTATTATATTACCTATGCCACCTAAACGCACATGGCCAAATTCATCTAAACCTTTATCTTGAACGTAAATATCTTTATCCTTAAAAATAGCACCTTCAGCTACTACAATTATAGAGAATTTTTTTCCCATTTTATGTCTCTGTTGAATGGATAAACAAACTTCTTCTATATCTATAGGTATTTCGGGAATAAGAATATAGTCTGCTCCTCCTGCTATACCAGCGTAAGTGGCAATCCAACCGGCATGTCTACCCATTACTTCTACTACCATTATACGATTATGAGATTCCGCCGTGGTATGCAGTCTATCTATACATTCCATTACTATATTTACTGCTGTGTCAAACCCAAAAGTAAAATCTGTAGCTGATAGGTCATTATCTATAGTTTTAGGAACACCTACTATATTTAAACCTTCTTGGTATAATTTTTGAGCTACTCCTAAAGTATCTTCTCCTCCAATAGCTACAATGGCATCTATCGCCAATTCTTTACAGTTATTTTTAATAATATCTGGGCCATTTTCTTTCTTATAAGGGTTAGTTCGCGAAGTACCTAAGATTGTTCCTCCTTTAGGAAGGATCCCTGATATGGAAAATAAATCTAAATTAATAAAATCTTTCTCTAATATTCCTTTCCAACCATAACGGAAACCTATAACTTTGTGATTTTCCTGTATAGCTTTTCTTACAACTGCTCTTATTACAGAATTTAATCCTGGACAGTCACCTCCACCGGTAAGAATACCTATATTCATACATCCTCCTTCTTTTAAGGCTATTTTAATAGTATCTAAAAGGGCCTTCTTTTTCTTCAGAAGATAATGTTTCTTCCTTAGGAAAACTTATTTTTTTTACTTCTATCTTAATTTTAATTTCTTTGTCTGTTCCCAATATTCCCTGAAGTTCATTCTTTATTTTTTCTTGAAGCTCGTAAGTGAAATCGCTAAGGTTAGTTTTTGATTTTAAAGATAGTATAACTTCTACATCAATTTTTTTCTTCGCAGATATAATTCTTGTTTTTGTTTGAGAGATATTTTCATTTTCCAAACATTTTCTAACAATGTCTTCTAAAGCCTTTAAAGTTATACTAACCTCTCCATTTTGAGTTATCGCGGTTATTTTCTTTTCTTTAAATAGATGATTAAAGATAATCTGTAAGGCTCTTAAAACTATAAAGAGTAAAAGTATGCCCAAAAGAAATATGTCTATTCTTAAGTAAATATCGCTTAAAACAACATTCTTAAGGTAATTTGTTATAGTTTCTGGTTCTATTATCCCCAAAGATATAACTACCAAGGTTATACCTACGATGAGTGTAATTAAGTAGATAATTATATTTATTATTCCATTCATTTATACCTCCTCGTTTTAAAATTTAACCTAAATTTTCTTCTTCTAAGAATTTTTTTAAGAAACCTGTATGGTATTTTCCTTTTTTAAAATCAGGATCATTTATAATTTTTTTACAAAAAGGAGCGGTTGTTTTTATGGGTTCTATTATGAATTCATCTAAAGCTCTATCCATCTTTTTTAATGCTTCTAAACGATTTTCTCCTTTAGCTATTATCTTTGCCAATAGAGAATCGTAATAAGGAGGGATTAGGTATCCTGAATATATATGTGTATCTACCCTTATATCTTTTCCTCCTGGTTGATAGTAGAATTCTATTTGTCCGGGTGAAGGGGTAAAATTTTTATTAGGGTCCTCAGCATTTATTCTACATTCAATAGCTACATTATTAAACCTTACATCATCCTGCTTTAATTTTAGTTTTTCTCCGGCAGCAAGCATTATTTGATATTTTACAATATCTATATCTGTGCTTTCCTCAGTTATAGGATGTTCAACTTGTATCCTTGTATTCATTTCCATAAAGTAAAAATTACCTTTTTCATCGAGAAGAAACTCCATTGTTCCTACATTAGTATAGTTTATATAACGAGCACCCTTAACTGCCAGTTCCCCTATTTTTTTTCTTAATTTTGCATCTACAGCAGGAGATGGTGTCTCTTCAATTAGTTTTTGATGTCTTCTTTGAATACTACAATCTCTTTCTCCTAAATGGATAATGTTACCGTAATTATCAGCTAAAATTTGTATTTCTATATGCCGAGGATTATTAAGATATTTTTTTAAATATATCTCAGGGTCACCAAAAGATATTTTCGCTTCTGATTGAGCGGTCATAAGCGAGCTGATTAGTCTAACATCGTTATGGCAAACACGCATACCTCTTCCTCCTCCACCAGCTTTTGCTTTGATAATTATAGGATAACCTAATTTTTTTGCTAATTGTAAAATATCTTCTTTAGAATTGATTCCTCCTTTACTACCGGGGATCAATGGTAATCCAGCTTTTTTCATAGATTCCTTTGCCTTTATTTTATCTCCCATAAGTATGATATTTTCTACACTTGGACCGATGAATTTTATACCACAGGAGTCGCATATTTCAGCAAAGTGGGGATTTTCTGCTAAGAATCCATATCCCGGATGTATAGCATCGCTATCAGTTACTTCCGCAGCACTTATTATACTAGAAATATTGAGATAACTATCTTGAGGAGATGATTTACCAATACATATAGCTTCATCGGCGAGTTCTACATGTAATGAGTTCTTATCTACTTCAGAGAAAATAGCAACAGTCTTAATTCCCAACTCTTTACAGGCTCTAATTATTCTTATGGCTATTTCTCCTCTATTAGCTATAAGAATTTTAGAAAACATATTTTTATAATGGTTTAATTAAGAAGAGAGTTTGTCCGTATTCTACTGGTTCAGCGTTGTTTACTAATATTTCGGCAACTATTCCACCAACTTCCGATTTTATTTCATTCATTAATTTCATTGCTTCAATTATACAAACAATATCTCCTGGTTTTACTTCATCTCCAATATCTACGTAAGGTTTAGCACCAGGAGAGGGAGATCTATAGAATGTCCCTACCATAGGAGATTTAATCTCTATATACTCGGACTTTCTCTCTTCTTTCTCTACTTTCTCTACGGATTTATTTACTACGCTCTCTTTTATAAGTGGCAGGGATTCCTGAGAGAATTTTTTTAATTTTATTCTTTTACCTTCCTCTTCTATTTCCAATTCACACAAGTTGTTTTCGTTCATAAATTCAATTAACTCTTTTAAATTTTTAATTTCCATAATACCTACCTTTTTATTTTATTCATGAATTATGCGAATAAATCTTCAACTATTTTAAATACTAAAATTTTATTAATATTCATTACTCAGGGTTTCTCCTTTGTTTGATTTTACCAAAACTATATCTTCTAATCTAATTCCAAACTTGCCGGGAATATAAACAGCTGGTTCTATAGTTATAACCATACCCTCTTTGAGTATTGTTTTACTATGAGGATTAAGGTACGGTTCTTCGTGAACGGCCATACCTAACCCGTGTCCTAATCCATGGCCAAAATATTTACCAAAACCTTTATTTTCAATAAATTCTCTCGCTGTTTTATCTACATCTTTAGCTCTTACACCTTCTTTTATTTTTCTTATCGCTAAATCTTTAGATTTTCTTATTATATCGTATATTTTTTTTAAATAATTTGGCATTTTACCCCAAAAAAATACCCTTGTCAAGTCAGCGCAGTATCGTTGATATTTTGCCCCTAAATCTACAAGAAATAATTTGTTGTTTTTCAATTTTGTTTCTTCAGGGATATGGTGAGGCAGGGAAGTGTTCTTGCCAAAAGCAATTATGGGTGAAAAAGCCAAGTCATAATCACCTTTTATTTTTAAAAATCTTTCCAATTCTACAAGTAAATCTTTCTCCGTCATTTTTTCTACAACTATTTCTTCAATAAATTTAAATCCTTCTAAGCTTATCTTAATAGCTTTATTTATAAGAATTATTTCACTTTCTTCTTTTATAGCTCGGATATTTTCTATAACATCAGATAAGGGAGAAAAATTTATATGTTTCTTAATAAGAACTTCTTTTAATTTTTTATACTCTAAATAAGTCAGATGTTTAGACTCAAAAGCAACATTTTTTAATTTTAGTCTAAAAATTTCTTCTACTATACAATTGAAAATATCCTTTGGACATAATTTAGTTTTCCAAATATCGATATTTTTAGCTTCAGAATTATAAAGAAAATTGGTGAAATATATAGGCTTTACCTTATTTAATAGTAGGAATCCTTCAGCGTTACGGAAACCGGAGAGATAACTTATATTGATAGGATTGGAGACAAGAAAACCATCGTATCCCTTCTTTTCTATATTTTCTAAGCAAAGTTTTATTCTTCTGTTCACTTCTGTAATTTAATTGCTGCATATAGAGCTAAGATATAGCTTAGTTTTCCCAAACCAGTTATTGTTCCTAATACTATATCAGAAATTAGAGATTTCCTTCGGAATTCTTCCCTTTTATAAATATTAGAAATATGAACTTCTATAGTGGGTTTTTCTACTGAGAGTATAGCATCTCTTATCGCTACGGATGTATGAGTATAGGCAGCAGGATTAATTATTAAAAAATCGTAATTGGAATTAGATATTTTTTCTACAATTTCTCCTTCGGAATTAGATTGAAATGTTTCTAGAATATAGTTATGCTGATGGGCAATTTTTTTCAACTCAAGATTAAGTTCACTAATGGTGAAGTCACCATAAATATTTTTCTCTCTTTTACCTAAAATATGTAAATTTGGTCCGTGTATAACTAAAATTTTATTTTTCTTCTTCCAACTCCGCTTCATCGATAAGCATTATTGGTATACCGTCCTTAATTGGGTATTTACGTTTACAATTTACACATAAGATTTTATTATCTTTGAGCACTACATCAGATTTGCAGTATGGACAAGCAAGAATATTTAATAGTTCTTTATCGATCATTTTTATTTTTCTCTTCTACATAGATTAATCTTAAATTGAAAAGAGAATCGTTCAATAGAGATTCCTCTTCTTTGTTTAAATTACCTTTGGTTTTTTCTTTAATTATAGCCAAAGTATCTATTAGATAACGTGCCTGTTCCATATTCTTTTCAACAGTTTTAGTAATAGGATTCTCTAATTTACCCATAGCTATCATTGCTTGCATGCTTAAAGAAGAAAGAAATATTTTAAAGTCTGCTTCGTAATAGGGAGTTTTTTGTTTATTTGCCTCTTCTTTTTCTTTTGCCACAAAGTTTTTCCATTCTTCATCAACTTTTTTCTTTACTTCTTCATTCATTTACCTACCTCCTTAGAGTGAGAGATTTATTTAATGAATAATAACCCCTAAGTATCCTACTACTGCTGAGTAATCTCCACTACTATCTCCGCTGGTTTGATAAAGAACCACCTCAGCTTTATTAGCTTTTACATACTTACAGTAAGCTAAGAGAATTGCTACAGGAGCTATACCACACATAGAGATATTTTCTTTATTAACCTTAGTTACTAACTCACTTTCATCTAAGTTAAGAATGCTATCCATAGCAGATCTATCCTTTCTTCTCGCTACTAAGTCTTCTTCATAGTGACTCATATCACTACTGGCAACTAAAAGAATATCATCTATAATATCTCTAACTACTTTATATATTTGTTCAGCTATTTCTCTATAGATTTCTACTGGAGCTATAGAACAAACTATTGGTACTAAAGTGAAATCACCAAAAAAGTATTGTAGGATTGGTAATTGAACTTCTATGGAATGTTCATGTAGATGAGCTAAATAATCTTCTTTAATGTAACTATTTGATTTTAATAGACTAGTAGTTATTTCTTCATCTATATTTATTTCTTTAAAAGGAGATCTCCATTTACCTCGAGCAAAAAGACTGAAATTCTCTCCTAAGCCAGTGTGGTTAGGACCAAGTATTATGATTCTTTTTTTAGGTAACACTCTACTCACTGTAGTTACTGCTACTTTACCTGAGTAAAAATAACCAGCGTGAGGAAGAATTATTCCTTTAGCAGAAATTTTGCGTATGGATTTACTATCTACAAAGTTTTTTATGAGTTGTTCTAATTCTTTAGGATTAGAAGGGTAGAATTGTCCAGCTACGCTTGTTTCTCTAATCATAATTTATTAATTTAGGAATAATCTTTAAGAATACATCTACAATATTAGGGTCGAACTGGATTCCTCTATTCCTTTTAATTTCTTCTATGGCCTCTTGTATAGAAAGAGCCTTGCGGTAAGGTCTTTCTGTGGTCATAGCATCAAAAGAATCCGCCACAGCTATTATTCTTGCTCCAATTCTTATCTGTTCACCTTTTAAGCCGTAAGGATAACCTTTGCCGTCGTAACGTTCATGATGTTGTTCTACCAAGGTGATAACTTCCTTTAAAAAATCAAGAGGTTTAAGTATATCAACACTCTTTAAAGGGTGTTTTTTTATTTCCTCCCACTCTTTTTCAGTTAATTTAGTGGTTTTAGAAAGAATCGTATCGTGAATTCCTATCTTACCCAAATCGTGTAATTGGCAGGCTTGTTTAAGATAGCAGATTTCTTCTTCAGGTAAACCTAATTCTTGAGCAATAGCTAGAGCATATTTAGTTACATGGTCAGAATGTGAATGCGTATAATGGTCTTTGATGTCAATCGCTGATGTTAAAGCAGATATGGTATTCAAATAAGTATTTTCTAAAGATGTGTATAATTGAGCATTTTCAATAGCTATAGATATAGATCCACTTATTCCTTTAAGAAAACGAAAATCATTTTCATTAAATGGTTCTTTGGAAATCTTGTTATTCACATTTAATACACCTAGGGGTTTATCTTTGATTATTAGAGGAACACTAATGAAGGAGTGGGTATAGTACTTTTCGTGGTTACGTTTAGCAAATCGAGGATCTTTCTCTATATCTTCTACCAATACATCTTGTTTATTTTTGAGGACCCAACCGGAAATTTTTTCTCCTAACTTTATATGAGTATTTTTGATTACGTCTTCAGTTAAGCCTTTTGATGCTTTGATAGTTAATTCTTGGGTTTTGTTATCTAAGAGGAGTATAGAACACATTTCTATTTTTAAAGCTGATGTTATCCTATCTATTATTACCGTCAAAGTTTCATCTAATTTTAGGGTAGAGGTAATATCTTGAGCAATTTTATATATTAAACCTAATTCTGCTGTTCTTTCCTTTACTTTTTCTTCTAATTTTTCATTATGTTCGTTAATCTCTTTTATCAATTTTTTGTTAGCTATATTTAAGTAACGAAAAGCAACGGCTTTTTTCATTATAAAGGATACTTCGTCTATATTGAAAGGCTTAGCTATATAATTGTAAGCACCCATTTTTAGTGCTGCCTGAACAGTTTCAAACGATGGATAACCGGTAATTACTACGATAACAGCATCTGGTAAAAAATTAAAGATTTCTTTTATTAAACTGAGACCGTCAATTTGAGGCATTTTAAGGTCAGTTACAATAACATCAAAATCTTCCTTTTTTATTTTTTCTATTCCTTCTAAAGGATTAGTTACATAGCTAACTTCAAATCCCCTTTCTTGTAGAAGGTCTCTCAGTAATTCACACATTACCGGTTCATCATCTATAACAAATATTTTTCCTTCAGACACCTAATGCCTCCTTTATTGCTTTTCGCATCTCTTCTATAGTAAATGGTTTCTTAATACACCCTATAGCTCCTTTTTCCTTAAAATCTTCGGTAAGATAGGTGGGTAAACTATCTGTCATTATTACTTTTATTTGATGATTTATCTTTTTTATTTCTTTTAAAGTTTCTATACCATCCATTTCGGGCATATGAACATCTATAAAAATGATATCAAAAAAATTACCTTTTAATTTTTCTATACCTTCTTTCCCACTACTTGCAATAGTAACATTATAACCTTCATCTTTAAGAATATCAAATAATAAATTGCGCATAATTTCTTCATCATCTACTACAAGTATATTGACATCTTTATTATTTTCTTTATACATTTTCTCTAATATCTTCTTTGTTTATACCCAAAGCTTTATCTATTATCTCCAGCATAGTTTTTATTTCAAAAGGTTTATGAATAGAAGCAAGTGCTCCTTCTTTTTCAGCCTCTTGTGTTAAGGAATCAGGGAAACTATCCATTATTATTACTTTTATTCTCGGTGCTATCTTTTTTATAATCTTTAATGTCTCTAAGCCATTAATTATGGGCATATGTACATCTAAAAAAGCAATATCGTATGCCTTTTCTATAATTTTTTCTACAGCTTCTTGTCCGTTAATAGCTGTATCTACCTTATAGTTTCTATCCTGTAGAATATCCACGAACATATTTCTAATCGTTTCTTCATCATCTACAATTAAAATATTTACATTCTCGTTTACCATATTTACTACTCCTCTTCAACAGGTATAAGTATAGTAAAAGTTGAACCTTCACCTACTTTACTTTTAACCTCTATGTTACCTCTGTGTTCTTGAATGATTTGATAAGCGATAGATAATCCTAAACCTGTGCCTTTTTCTTTATCCTTTGTTGTAAAAAATGGGTCAAATATTTTAGGTAAATTTTCTTCAGGTATACCTACACCCGTATCGGTAACTTCTATCTTTATATAGTTTGAAGGGGTCTTTTCAGAATTCAACAACTTACTTGTAGATATTTTTAATTCACCACCGTTAGGCATAGCTTGTTGAGCATTTAATATGAGATTAGTAAGAACCTGTTGTATTTGATTAATTACTAAAGGTACTTTGGGCAAATTTGGTTGGAGATTAGTAATTACATTTATATTTTTGATTTTTAACTGATGATGAATGAGAGAAATAGTATCCTCTACTACGTTATTTATATTTGCAGATTCTTTTTTAAATGTGATTGGTCTCCGGGAAAATCTAAGGAGATTCTCTACTATTTTTTTACAGCGAATAGCTTCCTTTTCAATCGTTTCTATATATTTTTGACAAGCTCTGATGTCTTCTTCTTTAAAATCTTTCTTTTTAAACTTTTCTAAAATGAACTGAGCGTATCCTAAAATTCCTCCTAAGGGATTATTCAATTCGTGTGCTACCCCCGCTCCTAATTGACCTATTGCAGCCATCTTTGCCGATTGAAATAATTGCACTTGAAGTTCATTTAATTCCTTTGCTCTTTCTTCTACTTTTTGTTCTAAGGAGCAATTGTATTCTTCTAATTTCTCTTTAGTTTTTCTTAGCTCTTCTAAAGCTCTTTCTAACTCTTTATTTTTATTAGCAATTTCTCCTATGTATTTTATTTTTTCCATTTCTAGTCGCGCTATCCTCATATTTTTATTTACACTATAAAGAAATTCTGTGATGTCAAAAGGCTTCATTATGTAATCACTTGCACCATACTTTATAGCTTTAATAGGAACATTCTCATCAGCGTATCCGGTAATAACGATAATTGTACTGGTATGAGAGTTTTCCTGAATATCTCTAATCCTTTTTAAAAGCTCCATACCATCCATATCGGGCATACGAACATCTAAAATTATGAGAGGGTAGAAATTTTGTTTAATCAACTCCAATGCTTTATTACTATTATCAACAGCAGTCACAGAATATTTTTCTTTTTCTAAAAGATTTTTTATCGTCTGTAATAAAAGTTTATCGTCGTCGACCACAAGGATATTCTCTCCCATTTAACCTCCTCTTTCAGTATAGTAATATATTCTTATTTTCCAAAACAGATTTTGTTCTTTCAAAACGTATACCTTTTTTCTTCCACACGGGGAAAAGTTTTTCTTTTTCTTTGAAAGATATTTCCTTAACAGCATCTTCTATTATAAATATAGAAAAATTATTTTTAAGTAAGCCCTCAATAGCTTCTTTTACGCAGTATTCTGTAGCTACCCCAAATACGTAAATTTCATCAGGATAGATAGCTTTCAGGATTTTTTCGGTATTAGGATTAGAAAAAACATTCAATACATTCTTTTCTATAATTATCTGTTGATATTTAGAAATGATTTTTTTTATTTCTTCTTGAGGATAGGGTTTGTTATGTATCGTTTTATAGCTACTTAACAAGGTGAATGGTAGTTTTTTGTAACCTTTTGTTCCTTTAACGCAGTGCTTAGGGAAATCTTTAAATTCAGGGTCATCTTTTGAATGTGTGTCTTGAGAGGATATCACCTTAATATTATTTTTTTTAGCGAATGAGCACAAATTCTTAATATTATCGACTATTTCCTCAGAATTTTTAACGTAAAGTGCACCTTGGGAAGAAATGAAATCAAATTGAGTATCTATATCAAAAAAGAGTATTCTCTTTTCACTGCGTTTTATAATATTATGTTTAATCTCTTCCGTTAAAGAGATTAATTTTTTACTTAGATGAACAGGATAATTTTCTTTAATATCTATGTTCTTAAATTTTTCTGGTAATTTTTTCATTTTTTCCAATAGTAACTTTCTTTTCTCTTCAATTGTCTTTCTTCTATAGAGAGGATGACCATTTTTCATTAACATTTTAAGAAGTTTCTTGCCTTCTAATTTTTCTTCTCTTAACCCAATATAATCTTTCTCCATTAAGCCATCTCTATTAAATATTCTAAATATCTGTTTTCTTCCCGGCAAGGTAATTTTTCCTTCACTCAATTTCATCGTGGGGATAAATTGTTTATTTTTTTCTTTAATTTCTACAAGTTTATAAATAACATCGGTAAATGGTTGGTCCGATGAACAGCCCATATGAGTTCCTACCCCAAACATATCAATGGGTTTTTTTTCTTCCACAAGTTTATTGATTTTATACTCATCGAGATTACCCGAAACAAGAATTAGAGTATCTATTAGACCATTTCTATCTAAGACAGCGCGCACATAATTAGAGTCTTTAGCTAAATCTCCACTGTCTAATCTGACTCCTAAAAGAGTAAATCCTTCTTTTTGAAGTGTTTTAGCAATTCTTATTGCCTTTTCTATCCCTTGTTCAGTGTTATAGGTGTCAATTAGAAGGATAGATTTGGTAGGAAATTGTTTAGCGAAAGCTAAAAAACTTTCTATTTCTCGTTCAAAACTCATAACAAAAGAGTGTGCCATGGTTCCCACTACAGGTATATTGTATAAGTATCCTGCCAAGAGGTTAGATGTTCCTTTTGCTCCTGCTATATAAGAATATTTAGCGCAGGCTAAGGATGCTTCTATGCCTTGTGTTCTCCTTAAAGAAAAATCGTAAATACCTCTTCCTTTAGCCGAGAGAACTATTCTTGCGGATTTGGTAGCTAAGGTAAGAGCTAAATTTAACTTGTTAAGAAGTAAACTTTCTATTATTTGTGCTTCTATAAGATTACCTGTAACAGTCAATATGGATTCTAAGGGGTATATAATCTCTGGTTCTTCTACTCCCCAAATTTCTCCCTTAAATTTAAATTCTTTAAG